>JBEKVU010000174.1:0-8303 GCA_049513775.1 Candidatus Acidiferrum sp. | reverse complement strand
TTCCAGCGATCCGTTCGCGTTGCGTCGCGCCGCGCTCGGCGTCGTGAAAATCCTGGTAGAGAAGGGTTTGCCGCTCTCACTTTCGAACGCCCTCGGCGCGGTTCAGCAAGCGCTCAGCAAAAATCCCCCGCACGTCGCTGTAAGCGCGGAGCAGAAGCATCAAGCGTATTTATTCCTGATCGAACGGGCCAAATTTTTCTTCAAAGAAAGGTTTAATTTTGCCTATGACGAATTAAACGCCGTCTTCGGCCCATCGCTAGCTGGCGCCGCCAGCGATCAAGATCTGGACTTGGTTGACGCCGAGAAGCGTCTGCTCGCGCTCCGCAAAGTCCGCAAGTCCAAAAACTTCGAGCCGCTCGCCGTCTCGTTCAAGCGCATCCGCAAAATTCTAGAGAAGGCCAATTTCACCAATACCGATGGCCACGCCAGCGCTCCGGATCTTTTCGAGAACGACGCGGAGAAGGAATTGCACCGCACCGTGAAAGAAGCAGCAGGGAAGGTGCAAGCCGAGAAGCGCTCCGGCCAATACTTCGAGGCCCTTGAAACCATAGCCGGCCTTCGCAAACCCATCGACCGCTTCTTTGAAGAAGTGATGGTCATGGCCGAAGACGAACGCGTCCGCAACAACCGTTTGGCGCTGCTATCCCAAGTACTAAAGGAGTTCACCACCATCGCCGACTTCAGCGAAATCGCTGCCGACTAAATAAGAGGGAAGCCGCACGCCCGGAATTTGTAGACTTTGTAGTGGCGCAACATGCTGCGCGCCGTACTCAGCTAGGACTGGTAACGCATGACGTGCGGCGCTACAAATGTGGTGCAGTTTTCGACTGAGATGCCTTCGCCCAACGAGGCCGAACTAGAGTTCGGCGCCTACAAGAGCACCTTTCGGGTTTTGTAGCGACGCTCTTCAGGTGTCACCAGGTCGGCACGCCGACAATCAACGCGATGGGCAACAAGAATTCCGGCAAGATAATTTCAGCACCAGCAGCAAAAATCGAAACGAGGACTCAACGTGAAAAAGTGGACCTACTCATTCGGCGACGGCAAGGCAGAAGGCCAAGGCACATGGCGCGACCTACTCGGCGGTAAAGGCTCCGGCCTGGCCGAAATGTCCCGCATTGGCCTCCCCGTGCCGCCGGGCTTTACCATCACCACCGAAGTCTGCACCCACTACTACCAGAACAAAAAGTCCTACCCGAAAGATCTTGATGCTCAAGTCAAGCAAGCGGTCGGCCGCGTAGAAAAAATCATGGGCAGCAAGTTCGGCGAGAAAGCCAAGATGCCTCTGCTGGTCTCCGTTCGCTCCGGTGCCCGCGACTCCATGCCCGGCATGATGGATACGATCCTCAACCTTGGCCTCAACGATGAGACCGTTCTAACCTTCGCCCGCGCCACGAGCAACGAGCGGCTCGCCTGGGATTGCTACCGCCGCTTCATCCAGATGTATGGCGACGTAGTCATGAACGTTCAGAAGCGCCCGCACGAAGACCACGAACCGTTCGAGGTGGTCATCCACGAACTCAAGCACGAGCGCTATCACGAAGACGTGGACGATCCCAAGCTAACCGTAGCCGATCTGCAGGAAATGGTTGTCCGCTTTAAGAAGCTCATCAAGGAACGCACTGCTTCGGACTTTCCCCAAGATCCTTGGAAGCAACTCTGGGGCGCGGTCGGCGCCGTGTTCGGCTCGTGGATGAATGACCGCGCCATCGTCTACCGCCGCAAATACAACATCCCCGCCGAGTGGGGGACTGCCGTCAACGTGCAAGCGATGGTCTACGGAAACACTGGAGATAAATCTGGCTCTGGCGTGGCCTTCACGCGCGACCCGGCTACCGGCGAAAAAGTTTTCTACGGCGAGTTTCTGATCAACGCCCAAGGTGAGGACGTGGTAGCCGGTGTCCGGACTCCCGAGCCGGTCGCCAATCTCGACAACTACATGCCCAAGGCCTTCAAGGAACTCGAAGGCATCCGCACAAAGCTCGAGAAGCACTTTAAGGATGTGCAGGATTTCGAATTCACGATTCAGGACAGCAAAGTCTTCATGCTACAAACCCGCAGCGGCAAGCGCACCGGTCTGGCTGCCGTCCGCTTCGCCATTGAGATGGAAAAGGAAAAGTTGATCGACTGGCAGACCGCGATTCGTCGCGTTCCAGCCGATCAACTCGACCAAGTGCTGGCTCCCATCTTCGACCGCAAAGCGGTCGCCGCGGCTAAAGTTATCGCCAAGGGTTTGCCTGCCGGTCCCGGCGCCGCGTCAGGCCGCATGTACCTCAACGCCGACCGCGCTGTGCAAGCCGCCGAGAAGGGCGAGAAAGTTCTCCTCGTCCGGAATGAAACTTCGCCTGAAGACTTGCGCGGCATGATCGCCGCCGAAGGCATTCTCACGGCAAAGGGTGGCGTCAGTTCCCACGCCGCGCTCGTCGCGCGCCAGATGGGCAAGGTCTGCGTCTGCGGCGCTGCGGCTTTGCAAATCGACTACGCCGCGAAGACGATGACCGTCGATGGACGCACCTACAAAGAAGGCGACGCACTCTCCATCAACGGAACAGCTGGCGAAGTCTACGCCGGTGAGATTCCCACCGCCGCCTCGGAAATCGTCCAGGTGCTCATCGAAAAATCGCTGGCGCCAGGGAAGAGCCAGACCTACCAAAACTTCCGGAAACTCATGGACTGGTGCGCCAAAGCAACCCGCATGAGCGTCCGCACCAACGCCGACACTCCCGAACAGACCGCCCACGCCGTAGCCTTCGGCGCGAACGGCATCGGCCTCTGCCGTACCGAGCACATGTTCTTTGAAGGCGATCGCATCGACGCCATGCGCGAGATGATCTTGGCCGATACCAAGGAACACCGCGTCGCCGCCCTCGCGAAAATCCTCCCCTATCAGCGCGCGGATTTCATCGGCATGTTCAAAGAACTCGCTGGACGCCCGGCGACCATCCGTTTCCTGGATCCTCCGCTGCACGAATTTCTTCCGCACGAAGGCGCAGCGCAACAGGACCTCGCCAAAAAAATGGGTGTGCCGGTAGAAAAGATTAAGCAGCGAGTTAAAGAACTACATGAGTTTAATCCAATGCTCGGTTTCCGTGGCTGCCGTCTCGGCATCGTCTACGAAGAGATCTCAGAGATGCAATCTCGAGCGGTACTTGAAGCTGCCGCAGAAGTACAGAAATCTGGAATTAAGGTTTTGCCTGAGATTATGATTCCGCTCGTTGGCTTTAGACGTGAACTAGATCTTCAAGTTGAAGTCGTTCATCGCGTCGCCAAAGATGTCATGAAAGAAAAGAACGTAAAACTCAACTATCTCGTCGGCACCATGATTGAAGTTCCGCGCGGCGCCCTCACGGCCGACGAAATTGCCCACACCGCCGAATTCTTCAGCTTTGGCACCAATGACCTGACCCAAACTGCTCTCGGCATGAGCCGCGACGATTCCGGCTCCTTCCTCGGCCCCTACCAGGAACTGGAAATCGTCAAAAAGAACCCTTTCGCCACCATCGACCAAGCCGGCGTGGGCCAACTCATGGAAATCGCCGTAACCAAAGGTCGCCAAACCCGTCCCGACATAAAGCTGGGCATCTGTGGCGAACACGGCGGAGACCCAGAAAGCGTAAAATTCTGCCACCGCCTGGGCCTGACCTACGTTAGCTGCTCGCCGTTCCGCGTCCCGGTAGCCCGTCTGGCCGCCGCCCAAGCCGCCATTGAGGAAAGAGCCGCCGCCAAGAGAAAGTCCAAATAGCCAACCGGCGGAAGGGTCCAGATTTTCCGGACCCTTCCCTCGCCGCTCCGACCCTTTCGCCAGGAAGAAGGCGGGGCCTTGCCGGTCGCCGCGCGCGCCGAGGACTATCCACCCGGCGACCTCGTCACCTAGGCGGCAACGTCCCGCACAACGGCACCGTGGTTGACCGGCGCGCCGCTTCATGCTGGTCCATAACATCGGGCGCGGCCCTCAACTAGAAGACGTACTCTTCAACTGGCGCATCACCGGCCACTGCCGTTACTTTGGCCCCAACTCCTGACTCTCTAGAACATCCGCCACCTTGATGCGCCCGGTCGCCAGATTCGCCACCAACTCGCGATTCGCCGCAAGAAAATCGTAGCCACTCAGCTCTTTCGGTAACACCCACGCGATCCGCTCGAACGATTTCCCTACGACTGCCTCACTGGCGATCTCCGCGGCAAAAAATCGTATCTCGAGTTCCTGCGCCGACGTGGCATACGCATGCCGCACACGCGCAATCTCCAAGCTGCGAAGCAGCGTCGCCCCAAGCTCTTCGCGCAGCTCCCGCGCTAGCGCCGTTTCGGGAGCCTCACCTTCTTCCACCTTGCCCCCAGGAAATTCCCATTTGAGCGGAGAGCTATCGTTGCTCCGCCGCTGCCCAATCAGCAGCCGCCGGTCCGCCCGCTCAATCACCGCCGCCACCACAACTTTCATCGTCGCCTCATTACGCAAATCCCACGCACTTTTCTCCCTGCGTCCTCTGTGCCCTCTGCGTTTAAATCACACAAAGCCATTTCACGAACGCAACCAACGGAGCGCGACGCGATGCATTTCATCTTTTCCCATGCAGCGCCTCCCACAACGCCCGCGCCCCGGCGACCAGCGGCGGCCCTGGAGTATTCAGCAACTCATCCCGCACCACAAACACGCGCCGCTCGCGAATCGCCGGCACATCCTTCCACGCCGCCACACCATAGGCCTGTTTCGTCGTGGACTTGTCACCAACCGCCGCCCAAGCCAGCACCATCACTTCCGGCGCTGCCGCAGCCACCTCCGCCTCGCTCACCCGCGCTCCAGCCGTCACCACAACCTCCCCGCCACACAACCCCACCAATTCCGCCACCCACGGCGGCGAACTAATCCGCGGATTCGGCCACGCCTCGCAATAAACCCGCACCCGCCGAGGCAATTTCTTCGTCTTCGCCCGCGCCGCAATCGTCGCAAATTCCAGCCGCATTCGCGCCACCAGGCGTTCTCCCGCCGCCGGCCGCCCCACAATCCGCGCCAGCATGCGCACATCGCGCTGCACGTCCGCCAGCGTCCGCGGATTCTTCGCCAAAAAATTTACCGGCGCCTCCAGCAACTTTGCCACCGTCTCCGCCTTGAACGGCACCGAGCCAATCACCAAATCGGGCCGCAGTTGCAAAATCTCCGCAACCGACCCCATCTGCCAGCAATCGCCCACGCGCGGCAACCCGCGAACGTCCGCCACATCCGCGCACCACTTCGTCACGCCCACCAGCGCCGCGCGTGCCCCCACCTCGCACAAAATCGCCGTAGCGCTCGGCGCCAGCGACACAATCCGCATCTCGTCAGAGTGTTTTAACCTTCGCTTAGGCATTACCCGTCCCGTGGTCATAGATAATTTTTATGCTAGTATCACCCGGCTATGTTACTCGGCCTCCCGCTGTTCACGCTTCTGCATATTATTGTCGCGCAGAGTCCTCAACTGGACCCGGACACCCTGCAAAAAATTATTCAGCGCACGGTGGCGCTCCATCAGAAGTGGGGCCCGCAAATGAGCTCTCCTTCCGCGTCGGTGGAAGCAAAGGAAATGTATCGCCATCCCGGCGAGGGCCAAACCGTCGTCGCCTACCACCTCTTTGTCAAAGGACTTCCCGCTTCCAAGAATTACAACTTATTGCAAATGAACATCGCGACGGGACAAGTCGCAACCAACATGCAAGGCGTGACCTTCGACAAAAACGGCCTCGCCATTTGCGCTGGCCGTCCCGACACCTGCGGCGATCCGGACACTCCCGACGATCCCATTGATTTCATTTTGCCATCGCAAAAGGGCGAATCACACCATCTCGCGCTCGTTTCCGAAGACGGGCAGTCCAAAGTGTTTTTTCTCATCACCCCGTTTCCCGTGATTGGAGCCGATCATGGCTGCACCGTGGAGCTGTCTCAACTGATGCTCCAGGCCGCGCTGGTCTATGTCAGCGCCAGCGGTTTTACTGCGAACGAAAAACTGAAATTCAAAAGCGCCTCAGAGATCGAATCCCACGACAAGGATGTACAGGCCGACGCCAGCGGGAACTACAACATTGCCTTGCTGCCCGCGGTGAAGGGCATCGCGTCCGGCACCCTGCAAGTCACCGTTAGCGGAAAGTCGTGTGCACCCACCGCGTCCATGGACTGGGGACCAGCCTCCATGCACAATGAGTAGGTCGCATTGCTACTGAAATTTTTCGTAAACGGGAAATCATGAAAGCCATCGTCTTTGAAAAACACGGCGCACCCGAAGTCCTGCACTACACCGATGCCCCCACGCCCACCATTCGCCCCAGCGAAGTTCTCGTCAAAGTAAAAGCCTGCGCGTTAAATCATCTGGACCTCTGGGTTCGCCGCGGCCTTCCCGGCGTTCCCATCCCGCTTCCGCACATTCCCGGCAGCGACGTTGCCGGCGAAGTCGCTGAAGTTGGCGCCGACGTCACCACCGTCCGCCCCGGACAAAAAGTCGTCCTTGCGCCTGGCGTCACTTGTGGCAAATGCCCCGCCTGCATTTCCGGCCATGACAATCGCTGCCGCGCCTTCACCAATCTCGGCTACATGATCGACGGCGGTTGCGCCGAGTTTGTAAAAGTCCCCGAAGTAAACTGCCTCCCGTATCCAGAAAATCTTTCCTGGGAAGAAGCCGCCAGCATCCCGTTGGTTTTCCAAACCGCCTGGCACATGCTGCTCTCGCGCGCGGAGCTGCAACCCGGTGAAGATGTTTTAGTGCTCGGCGCGGGCAGCGGCGTCGGCAGCGCTGCCATCCAGATCGCTAAATTTTTCGGCGCAAGAGTCATCGCGACCGCCAGTTCCCAAGAAAAGCTCGACAAAGCCATCGAGCTCGGCGCCGACCACGTCATCGACCACAAAAAGCAAAAAATCAAAGACGAAGTACGCCGCATCACCGCCAAGCGCGGCGTAGACGTCGTCTTCGAACACGTCGGCGCCGCCACCTGGGACGACAGCATCGCCAGCCTGGCCTACGCTGGTCGCCTGATCACCTGCGGCGCCACCACCGGCTACGACGCCAAGCTCGACCTCCGCCTGCTCTTCGCCAAACAACTCTCCCTCATGGGCTCCTACATGGGCACCAAATCCGAACTGCATAGCGTCATGCGCCTGGTAGCCTCCGGCCGCTTCAAGCCCGTCATCGACAAAATCTTCCCGCTTGCCGAAGCCGCCGCCGCCCATGCCTACCTCGAATCCGGCGCGCAATTCGGCAAAGTCGTGTTAACGGTCTGACTCAGTTCACCGCGCGGGCCGGATTAATTTTCGCCGCGCATCGTCACTGGTTGACGGTCCATCGCCGAGCCTGCGAATTTTTCGAGCAGCCGGTCCAGTTCCTGCGGCCGAATCGGTTTGGTCAGGTAGTCGTCCATGCCCGCGGCCAAGCATAGCTCCTGGTCGCCCTTCATCGCGTGGGCCGTCAGCGCCACCACCGCCAGGTGACCGCCGGTGAGCTTTTCCTTTTCGCGAATCTTGGTGGTGGCCTCCATGCCGTCCATGACCGGCATCTGCACGTCCATGAATACCAAGTCAAACCGCTCTTTCTTGAGCGCCTCCAGGGCTTCAATGCCGTTACCGGCCAACACCACCTGATGCCCGCGTTTTTCAAGCAGCCGGCACGCGAGCCTTTGGTTCACCAGGTTGTCTTCGGTGAGCAGGACGCGCATCGCGCGTACCCGTGGTGCGGCGTCTTCTAGCGCCGTCGAGCCAGCCGCTCGGGAATTCGTTTTTCTCTGGTCGCCCGCCCCCAGAGTACGTGCGATGGCCGCGCGCAATTCGGAAAGCCGTATCGGCTTTGACAAAAATGCGGCGACGCCCAGCTCTTTGTACCGCGCGCCATCCCCTCGGTATTTCGCGGATGTGAGCATCATGATCGCCGCTGCGGACAAACCGGGTCGTTGACGGATTTGCTCCACCAAGGTAAAGCCGTCCATTTCGGGCATATGCACGTCCGTAATGATCAATGCGTATGGCGCTGGAGAGTTCTGCTCGGCTTCTAACTCTAGGAGCGCCGCAGAGCCGCTGATCACCGAAGTCACCTGCATTTCCCATCGCGTGAGTGTCCCTTTGAGGATGCGGCGATTCGTTTCGTTGTCGTCCACGATCAGCACCCGCACGCCGCGCAGGCTTTCGTAAGGGACGATCGCGTTCAGCATCGATTGCGAATGCGTGTTCTTGAAGCGCACGGTGAAATGAAATTGCGAGCCGCGGCCCAGCTCGCTCTCCAGCCAAATCGTGCCGCCCATCATGGCCACCAGCCGCGAGGTAATCGTCAGCCCAAGCCCGGTGCCACCAT
>JBEKVU010000173.1:0-8308 GCA_049513775.1 Candidatus Acidiferrum sp. | reverse complement strand
AGAGGCTGCTGGCGAAAATGTTCTTTTCGCTTAAGCCCGCGGCGCGTAGTTGTGAGGAGTTGGCTTTGTGGAGATCGAGTAAGACGTTTTTTGGCGGGGGTTGGTGGCCGGGGGGCATCTGGTTGAGCCACTGAATGGGATTCGGTTCGTCGCCGGTACGGAATTCATCGAAGAAATCGGGGGCGTCGGAGAATTGCGAAAGGAAATCGGCGGCGATTTCTGTGCCGACTTCGTAGCAGCAGGCTCCGATAGCCGGGCCGATAGCGGCGAGGAGGTCGGAGGGTTTGCTGCCGAAATGCATTTGCATGTGGCCGACGGCTTTGGCGGCGATCTGACGGAGGGTGCCGCGCCAGCCGGCGTGAATGGCCGCGACGGCGCGTTTTTTTGAATCGACCAGCAAAATCGGGACGCAGTCGGCGGTCTGGATCGTCAGCAATAGGCCGGGATGATTGGTTACGGCGGCGTCGGCGTGGAGGGGTTCGGCGGGATGGGCCCCGAATTGGCGGACCAGGTCCGAGTGGAATTGTTTTAGGGTGACGAGGTCGGAGCTGGGCGCTCCGAGCGCGGTTTGGAAGCGGCGACGATTTTCGAGGACGTTTTTGCGGTTGTCCCACGTGGTGAAGCCGAGATTCAGCGAGTCTTCTTGACCTCGGTTGCCGGTTGGTTTGCCAGAGGCTTTCGTCCGGGCAGGCCCCGGCGCAGCATGCTGCGGCCCCCCTACAGGTGGCAGGGGGCTGACGCCGCCTTCGCGGGTGCTGAATCCGTGCACCAGCCAGGGAATTTTTGCCAAAGCTGGCACTTCGAGGATGCACAGGCCGTGCTGGCGATGTTCGAACCAGTTGTGTGGGGCGGGCAGGCGGCGCGCTTCAAGCTTAGCGGCGCGCTTCCTAATGACTGCGCTTTGTAGGGCGGTCGGAGGCATACGGTTACCATTGTAAACGCTGTGGGGGATAGGCCCCAAGGTGAGGTGAGCGCTTGATCATCGGGATGGGAGTGGATCTTGCGGAAGTGGCGCGAATACGCGAGGCCATTGAGCGGCGCGGCGCGCGGATTTTGCACCGGCTGTATACTGCGAAGGAGCGCGCGTATTGCGAACGATCGCGGAATAAATATGAACGATACGCGGGGCGATTTGCAGCAAAAGAAGCGGCGATGAAAGCGCTCGGTACGGGATGGCGGCGGGGAGTCCGGTGGGTGGATCTTGAAGTGGTGCGAGAGCCGGGAGGGCGACCAACCATGCTGCTGCATGGCGAGGCGAAGGAAATTGCCCAGCGGCTTGGAGTGAAACACATCGCGATGAGCATTACGCACACAGAGACGCAGGCGTTGGCGCAGGTGATTTTTGAATCGTAGGCGAAGATCAGAGTGCTTTAGGGGCGCGACCAAAAGACCATGCATGCCCGGGTGGCTTTACGCCGGTGCACACAGACCGCTACAATCGCGGTTTCACTTGTGAGCACGCAATTCAGCATGAAGACAAAGCGACGAAATCCGGCAGCGCTGGACGACCCGAAAGTTTCCGTAGTGATCCCCGTTTACAACGAGCGCGGAACCATCGATGAAATATTAAGACGCGTACTGGAAACCGACGTGCGCAAGGAAGTGATCGTGGTGGACGATTGCTCGACGGACGGAACGCGGCAGATTCTGGAAGCCATGGTGGCGTTGCAGGGACGCGGGGAGAGCCAGGCGCCCGCGCAAGACGGCGAGGATGCCATTCCGCTGGCGGATTTGCGGATCTTTTTTCAGGCCGTGAATCAGGGGAAAGGCGCGGCGCTGCGGCGCGGTTTCGCGGAAGTGACCGGCGATATCGTGTTGGTGCAGGATGCGGACCTTGAATACAACCCGCGTGATTATCCGAAGCTGCTCGAGCCGCTGCTTGATGGGCGTGCGGATGTGGTTTATGGCTCGCGATTTCTGGGCGGGCCGCAGCGAGTGCACTATTTTTGGCACTATGTGGCGAACAAGATGCTGACGCTGCTGTCGGATATTTTTACCAATCTGAAACTCACCGATATGGAGACGTGTTACAAGGTCATGCTGACGCCGGTGATCCGTGGGATACGGCTGAAGTCGGATCGATTTGGGTTTGAGCCGGAGGTTACGGCGAAGATTGCAAAGGGGAAGTGGCGGGTTTATGAGGTGCCGATCAGTTATGCGGGGCGGACGTATGAGGAAGGCAAGAAGATCACCTGGAAGGATGGGGTGATGGCCTTGTGGTATATCGTGCGGTATACGATGGCCGATTGATTTTCGATGAGGGTTGCGGCATGAGTTGATGATCGGCGGCATCGGGCTTGGCAAGGCCCGTAAAAGCAGGTTCCTCGCCGCGCCCGGAAAGCCGGATTATTGTTGTCATCAAGCTAAATAATTACCTAAGCCGGACTACAAGGTCCGGCACCTACTCGAGCAAAAACAGAAGCAAAAGCACACAAAAAAAGAGCAGGCTTATTCGGCGTAGCCGCGGGGGTGGGTTTGTTTCCAAGCCCAGGCGGAGGCTACGATTTCTTCAAGGGACGAGTGTTGAGTTTCCCAACCCAGCATGTTTTTGAGCTTTTCTTTGCTGGCCACCAGGACGGCGGGATCGCCGGGGCGGCGGGCGGCCAGGCGGCGCGGGATTTTTTTGCCGGTGACGCGTTCGGCGGCGTCGATGACTTCAAGGATGGAGTAGCCGCGGGCGTTGCCTACGTTGAAGGCTTCGCCGGAGACGCGCTCGATGTTTTCAAGTGCGCGGAGGTGGGAATCGGCGATGTCGAAGACGTGGACGTAGTCGCGCACGCAGGTGCCGTCGGGAGTGGGGTAGTCGGTACCGAGAACGTCGACGGCGGGAATCGCGCCAGCGGCGGCATCTAGGACGCGGGGAATTAAATGCGTTTCGGTGCGATGGGCTTCGCCGCGTTCGGCGGAGGCGCCGGCGGCATTGAAATAGCGGAGCGTGGCGTAATTCAGCCCGGTGTAGCCGCGATAATCGGCCAAAACTTGCTCAAAGAGCAGCTTGCTTTTGCCGTAAGGATTGATGGGAGCTTTGCGATGGTCCTCCGGAATGGGGACGACTTCAGGTTCGCCGTACGTGGCGGCGGTGGATGAGAAGATAAATTTTTTGACGCCATGACGCGTAACGGCGTCGAGAAGATTGATGCCGCAGGCTACGTTGGCGGCGTAGAAGGTGCTGGGTTCGCGCATGGACTTGGCCACCAGGGCTTCGGCGGCGAAATGCATGACGGCATCGATCTTATTTTTGTTGAAGACTTCCTCGATGTGCGGGCGGACGGAGAGATCGATGTGGCAAAAGACGGCTCCGGGCGGCACGGCATTGCGATGACCTTCGATGAGGCTGTCGAGCGCGACCACCTGTTGACCACGCGACAATAAAACCTCGGAAACGATGCTGCCGATATAGCCCGCAGCCCCAGTGACGAGAATATTCAAAGAGCGGATCTCCTCCAACGAGGTTCGAGTGAAGTACGCTTAAACGCTAGCAGGACAGCAGAGGGATGTCGCGTGAAATTTGCGTTTGCCAATCGGCGGCGGAGCCAGCCCCGAGAATTAGGCTTGGGCCAAGCGGCGCTGGAACGTTAGCAGGATGAGGTCGGCGCGACGGCGTACCCCAAATTTGCTGAGTAGATTGGAGACGTGGAATTTAACGGTGCGCTCGGCGATGTTGAGCTTGCTGGCGATTTCCTTGTTCGAAAGATTTTCGAGCAGCGAATCGAGAACTTCCTGCTCGCGGCGGCTGAGGTTGGTGACCGTGTCGGTTTTGAGGCGACGTCCCTGGCCGTTGAGGATGGAGTCGACAAAGCCGGAGAGCAAATTGCGGGGCACCCAGAAACCGCCGCTGGCGACGAGCGGAAGCGCGCGGATCAGCTGGTCACGGGCTTCGACGTAGGTGAGCAGACCTTTGACGCCAAGACGGAGGAGCGAATAGCTGTTGGCGTCGTTGTGGCCTTCGCCGACGACGATCAGACGAGCTTCGGGATAACGCTCGAGAATATTGGCCAGCAGCGCGCCGGTGGCGGGCTTGGCGGCGTGAGCGTCGATCACGTAGACCTGCGCGCGAGGAATTTCAAGATTGCGCAGATCGGGAGCCAGCGTCGATTCAAGCTGCTTTACACCGACCGTGAAATGAGCCTTGGCCAGCAGGCGTTCAAATTCGCTGAGCACCACGGGATGCGGCGAGAGGATGCAAACGGTCAATTTGACGGCGGTTCGTTTAGTAGCCACGGTTGTTGATTCAGCGTATTGATTCTGGCCCGAGGGGGCAAGAACGTTGGGAGCGAGTGTTGTCGAATTGCTACGTGCCATCTACGCTTCTTTTCTCCCCGGCTGGTGCCGGAGCTAGAGATCGGCGAAACGACCGGCGGCGAGGCCTCCCAAATGGCGCGAGGTGTAGCTCACCCTGCCGGGTCGAGAGGGTAAGGCGATGGCGACGGCAGGATGCAGGAGTTCAGGGCGCTGGGACATGGTGCCTCGGCAACAGAGCCGCAAGGCGAATTATAACATCGAGGTTAATGTCGCCGGGCAAGCGGTTAATGCCGTTCGCGCGTAAAAAGCACTAGTTGGATGGAAGGGGTTCGGTTCCTGGGGAAAAGCCGCGTAAAATGGGGGAGTTAGGCCTAGGCAGGGTATCCCTCTCGGTATCAATGGTGTTCTCTTAGCGGTCGTTCCGGGGACATTCCAAGGAGATGAGCGGAGCTGGGGCGCGGCGGGTATCGAACGATGAAGTTGCCATGGGGTCTTAAAGGAGTTTCTGGCTCGTGCGTGATTTGACGGAATCCGGGAAGGCGTTGCGTGCGCTGCTTGCCGAGCGAGTTTTAGTACTCGACGGGGCCATGGGCACGATGCTGCAGCAGCGCGACTTGACGGCTGCGGACTTTGGCGGAGCCGCGCTTGAAGGCTGCAACGAGAACCTGGTGCGCACGCGTCCGGACGTGGTGCTGGATATTCACCGGAAATATTTTGCGGCAGGCTCGGACATTGTGGAGACGAACACGTTTGGGTCGGCCTCTATCGTTCTGGCCGAATATGGGTTGGCACAGGATTCGCACGAACTGAGTTTTCGAGCGGCGAAGTTGGCCCGGCAAGCGGCGGACGAGCATAGCTCTCCTGGTAAGCCCCGCTTTGTAGCCGGGTCCATTGGACCTACCACCAAGGCGATCACGGTTACCGGTGGAGTGACCTTTGACGGGCTGCGCGAAGCGTACTACGTCCAAGCCCAGGGATTGCTCGAAGGCGGGGTGGATCTGCTGCTGGTTGAGACCTCCCAGGACACTCGAAATATCAAGGCGGCCCTGCTGGCCATTCAGAAATTGTCACGGGAGATTGGCGCGGAAGTCCCGGTGATCGTTTCCGTAACCATCGAGAACAACGGAACAATGTTGGCCGGACAGAACATCGAAGCGGCGTGGGCCTCCCTGCGGCACGCCAAACCTCTAGCCTTCGGATTGAATTGTGCGACCGGTCCGGAATTCATGACCGACCACCTGCGAACCTTGAGCCAACTCTCAAGCCAGTATGTTTCCTGCTATCCAAACGCGGGCCTGCCCGATGCGGATACGAACAAATATGGAGAAACGCCGGAAATGTTGGCGGCGCAGCTGGAAAAGTTTGTGGATCACGGCTGGCTGAATATTGTTGGCGGGTGCTGCGGTACGACTGAAAAGCATATTGAAGCGATCGCGCAGATGGTGGTGGGCAAGAAACCGCGCTTGCTGCCTGCCGAGGCGCATCGCGCGATTTATTCCGGGATTGAGACGATTGAGGCCGACGAGCAGACGCGGCCGCTGCTCGTCGGCGAGCGCACCAATGTGATTGGTTCGCGGCTGTTTAAGGGGCTGGTGGCGGAAGAAAAGTGGGAAGAGGCCAGCGAAATTGCGCGGCGCCAGGTGCGCGGCGGAGCGCACATCGTGGATGTGTGCCTGCAGAGCACGGAGCGCGATGAGAAGGCGGATATCGAGCCGTTTTACGAAAAGCTGATTCGTAAGGTAAAGGCGCCGGTAATGATCGATACCACCGATCCGGTGGCCATTGAGATGGCGCTGACGTATTGTCAGGGCAAGGCGATCATCAATTCGATCAACCTCGAAGATGGCGAAGAAAAGTTTGAGCGAGTGGTGCCACTGGCGCATACCTATGGCGCGGCGGTGGTGGTCGGATGTATCGATGAAGACAAGCTGCAGGCGCAGGCGTTTACCCGCGAACGGAAGCTGGCCATTGCGCAGCGCTCGTACAAATTGCTAACGGAAAAATATGGCCTGGGGCCAGAAGATATTATCTTCGATCCGCTGGTGTTCCCGTGTGCGACCGGCGATGAGAATTATATTGGCGGTGCGGTGGAAACGGTTGAGGGGATTCGGCTGATCAAAGCTGCGTTGCCGCAGGTGCGGACGATTCTGGGGATTTCGAACGTTTCGTTTGGCTTGCCGGCCGGGGCGCGTGAAGTAGTGAATTCGGTTTTTCTTTACTACGCTACGAAAGCCGGGCTCGATCTGGCGATTGTGAATGCCGAGAAGTTGGAGCGGTTTGCTTCGATTTCTACGCACGAGCGGCAGCTCGCGGAGAATTTGCTGTTTTCGCATCCGCCGAAAGACGTACCCGCGGGCCATCCGAGGGGGGGGCTTTTGCAGAATGCGCCGTCCGATTGGCGGGAACAGGCCAAGGAACAGCGGGCGGCGATCAATCAGTACTACATCCAGGCCATTACCGAACATTTTCGGACGGCGACGAAGAAAGAGAAAGTGCGCGCCGAGGATTTGCCGATCGACGAGCGGCTGGCGAATTACATTATCGAAGGAACGCGTGACGGGTTGGTGGCCGACCTGGAACTGAAGCGGGCCACCGGGGCCGCGCCGCTGGATATTGTGAATGGTCCGCTGATGAGCGGAATGGCGGAAGTGGGGCGCTTGTTCAACGCGAACGAATTGATCGTGGCGGAAGTGTTGCAGTCGGCCGAAGCGATGAAGGCCGCGGTGAGCCATCTCGAGCAGTTCATGGAAAAGGCCGATACGGCGAAACGCGGGAAAGTGGTGCTCGCGACGGTAAAGGGCGACGTACACGACATTGGGAAGAATCTCGTCGAGATTATTTTGAAAAATAATGGGTACGACGTGGTGAATCTGGGAATTAAGGTGCCGCCGGAGGATTTGATCAAGGCCTATGGCGTGCACAAGCCGGATGCCATTGGGCTTTCGGGATTGTTGGTCAAGAGCGCGCAGCAGATGGTGATTACCGCGAATGATTTAAAGGATGCGGGG
The DNA here is from genome assembly GCA_049513775.1 of Candidatus Acidiferrum sp. GTDB lineage: Bacteria > Acidobacteriota > Terriglobia > Acidiferrales > UBA7541 > Acidiferrum. The sequence goes on along the minus strand of JBEKVU010000173.1, from coordinate 1,058 downwards.
ATCGAGATCCCGCTGCTCGTGGGCGGGGCGGCGCTGTCTGCGAAATTTACGCAGACGAAAATTGCGCCGAGTTATGGCAAAGCGGTGTGTTACGCAAAGGATGCCATGACCGGGCTGCGGCTGATGAATGAACTGATGGATCCGGCGACGCGCGAAACGCTCGTGCGCGCGCATACTTCGCAGGGCGATGGCGTCGAGATTGTGACCACCGTGTCCGTGGCGGCTCGGCCAGCGGTGACGCATTCGCCCGCGGTGCGAACGGATTTGCCCATTCCGGCGGTGCAATCGCTCGAACGCAAGGTGCGCCTGGTCCCGGATTTGCCGGAGCTGTGGAGTTACATCAATCCGTTCATGCTATACGGGCGACACCTCGGTTTCCGCGGCGATTTCGCCAAACGATTTGCGGAGCGCGATTCAAAGGCCGTGGAGTTGTACGAGAGCATGGAAGAAGTGAAGAACGAGGCCGCAGAGTTCATGCGGGTGCGGGCGGTGTGGCAATTTTTTGAGGCCGAGGCGCGCGACGGAGAAATTTCGCTGTTCGCGCCGGGCGCCGACGACGCGCTACACACCTTTCGTTTTCCGCGACAGCGCCAAGGCGATTTTCTGTGCCTGAGCGACTACATTCTGCCGGTGCGCGAAACAAACGGCCGGCGGGAGCGCGATCATCTGGCGATGCTGGTGGTGAGCGCGGGCGAAGGAATTCGCGAGCGCGCGGAAAAGGCCAAGAACGACGGGTACTATTTCAAGTCGCACGGATTGCAGGCGCTCGCGATTGAAACGGCGGAGGCCTGCGCGGAGTGGCTGCACCGGCGTATTCGCGAAGATTGGGGATTCCCCGATTCGCCGGAGATGACCATGGCGCAACGGTTCACTTCGCGGTATCGCGGCAAACGCTATAGCTTCGGTTATCCGGCATGCCCCAATCTGGAAGATCAGGCCGGGATGTGGAAGCTGTTACGGCCCGAAGAGATCGGTGTGCAGCTTACCGAGGGCTTCATGATGGACCCCGAGGCCAGCGTGAGCGCGCTCGTGTTTCAGCATCCGGACTGCACCTATGT
>JBEKVU010000172.1:0-8382 GCA_049513775.1 Candidatus Acidiferrum sp. | reverse complement strand
AAAAGGTGCGCTACAGCTCGATGTGCGCCTCTCGACCCGATGCAACCTTCCGACCTGACGCAACCTGCCAACCCCGCCCCATCTAAGCTGCATAGTTTGCAGCGCTACGCATTCGCCATCGCGCTGGTCTTGGCGGCGTTGCTCTTGTCGCTGGTCCTGCAGGTTCCCTTCGGCAACCCTTTTTGGTTTTTCTTTGCGATTGCGGTGATTGCCAGCACTTGGGTAGGCGGCCGGGGTCCGGGATGGGTTGCGGTCGTTCTGAGCACGCTGGCGGTCTTATATTATTTCATCCCGCCGGCTAATTCGTGGAGCATCAAACCACGCGACGTCCCGTTTTTTCTGACCTTCGCGGCCTGCCAGGTGGCGGCAAATTGGCTGATTTCCTGGCGTAGAGACACCGAAGATTCGCTAAGGCGAACGCGCGACGAGCTGGAAGTGCGGGTCGGCGAACGGACGGCGGAACTCAAAAACGCCAACGAAGCGCTGCGCGAGCAGATCGCAGAGCAAAAGCGCACCGAAGAAGCGCTGCAGATGGCGCGGGCGGAACTGGCGCGTGTGGCGCGCATCACGACTATCGGGGAACTGACGGCTTCGATCGCCCACGAGGTGAACCAGCCGCTGGCTGCAGTGGTCGCAAATGCCGATGCCTGTGTAGCCTGGCTGTCGCATCAAACTCCCAACCTTGCAGAAGCGCGGGCGGCCGCGGAGCGCACGACGCAAGGCGCCACGCGCGCGTCCGAAGTGATTGTGCGGATCCGCTCGCTCATTAGCAAGGCCACTCCGGAGAAAACACCGGTCGAGGTCAACGAAGTGATTGCGGAGACCGTGGCGCTGGCTGAATCGCAGGCGGCGCGAAATGAGGTGTCCGTGGTGCTCGAGCTAGACGCGGAGCGCTCAGCCGTGCTTGGCGATAAAATCCAGTTGCAGCAGGTGATCTTGAATCTGGTAATGAACGGAATCGAAGCCCTGACGGGCGTTGGGGACCGGCCGCGGCGGTTGGTGATTCAATCGCGATTGCTTGATGCGGAGCAGATTCTGGTTGCTGTGCGGGACAACGGTATCGGAGTGACGCCGGAGGTGATGCCGCGCTTGTTCGAGCCGTTTTTTACGACGCGCCCCAAAGGGATGGGCATGGGACTGTCCATCAGCCGGTCGATTATTGAGTCGCATGGGGGAAAGTTGTGGGCCGAATCGCCGGCTTATGAAGACGCAGCGTCACAAGGAACGGATTCACCTGGCACGGTGTTTCAGTTCACACTGCCGCGCGCGAACGGGCCGGCGACATGAAGGACCCCGAGCCGGTGGTATTTGTCATTGACGATGACAAGCCAATTCGCGAAGGCCTAGAGGGCCTGATCCGTTCCGTGGGCGTGCGCGTCCTGTTGTTCGCGTCGGCAGAGGAGTTTTTGTCGGCGAAGCGTCCAGATGCGCCAGCGTGCCTGATTCTTGACGTGCGCATGCCGGGCTTAAATGGGCTTGATCTGCAACGCAAATTGAGCGATGCCGGCGTGCACATACCAATCATCTTCATTACCGGCCACGGCGACATTCCCATGTCCGTGCGCGCCATGAAAGAAGGGGCGCAGGAGTTCCTGACCAAGCCGGTGCGCGGGCAAGACTTGCTCGATGCCGTGCAAAAAGCCATCGCGCGCGACCGCGAACTGCGCAAAGAGCGCTCGGAGATGAGCGACATTCGCGCGCGGTTCGATGCGCTGACACCGCGCGAAAAAGAAGTGCTGGATCTGGTCGTCGCCGGCCTGCTGAACAAACAGGTCGCGGATGAATTAGGCATGAGCGAATTGACGGTGAAGACGCACCGCGCGCACGTGATGCAGAAAACACAGGCCGAATCGCTGGCGCACCTGGTGCGCATGTCCGAGAAGCTAAAAACCCTCCCTCGCAAGTAAGTACCGATCTCCTCCTAAAGCAGGATAGATTTCGCACTTCCGCGTTGCTAGCCTGTGCTTGCTCGCAGTGATTTTTCATCGAGCGATAGATCGGATGGATGCAGTGCACGAGACACAACACAAAAACGGAGTGATCGCCATTGTGGATGATGACGCTCCGCTCCGCGAGGCTCTGGGCAGCGTTATGAAAGCCGCGGGCTATGCGATCAAGACGTTTGCCACCGCCGAGGAGTTCCTCGGCACGGCAGACCGGCAAGACACCACGTGCCTGATCCTCGACGTGCGTTTGCCGGGGATGAGCGGCCTCGAGCTGCAAAAACGCTTGCAGGAAAAGGACGGCAAGCTGCCGATCATTTTCGTCACCGCGCACGGGGATGCGTCCCTGCGTGATTTGGTGCTGAGAGCCGGAGCTTCTGATTTCTTGAACAAGCCGGTGCGCAGCGACACATTGCTAAAAGCAATTCGCGCCGCGCTCGAAACGAATGGAACCGACACACACGCTTGATCGATTCGGCGAGGGAGATTGGATTATGGCTTCTACGTATGCGCTCAACACGAACGACGAAGGGATCGCGGCATTCCATCCGGGAGAGCTGGCGAACGCGCGCCCCGATTTCCTAGCCGCGGCGGACGCCATTGTCGGCGAGGGTGCGCAACTGAAGGCGGTGTTGCAGCAGGTAAATCTGGTGGCGCCGACGGATGCCACCGTGCTGATTCTGGGCGAAACGGGAACCGGAAAAGAGCTGATTGCCCGCGCCATTCACAAGCGCTCGAGCCGCGCGCGGCGCCCGTTCATTCGCGTGAACTGCGCAGCCATTCCCTCTTCACTCATCGCCTCCGAGCTGTTTGGACACGAGCGCGGGGCGTTCACGGGAGCGCTGCAGCGGCGCCTGGGCCGTTTTGAATCCGCCAACGGCGGAACGATTTTCCTGGACGAAATTGGCGAACTGCCCATGGAAACACAAATCGCGCTGCTGCGCGTCCTGCAAGAGCGCGAGTTTGAGCGCGTGGGCAGCAGCCAGCCGATTTCCGTGGATGTGCGCATCATCGCGGCGACCAATCGCGATCTTAAGGCGGCGGTCAGAGCCGGCACGTTTCGCATGGATCTGTATTACCGGCTGAATGTGTTTCCCATCGAGCTCCCCGCGTTGCGCGAACGCGCCGAAGATATTCCGCTGCTCGTCGAGCATCTCATCCGCCGCTACGCGCAAAAAGCCGGGCGGGAATTCCGCAACGTGAAGACGGGCACGCATGAAATGCTGCAGGCCTACCCTTGGCCAGGAAACATACGCGAATTGCAAAATGTTATCGAGAGAGCGGTGATTCTCTGCGAAGGGGAGACGTTTTCGATCGACGCAAGCTGGCTGAAGCGCGAGTCCTCGCGGCAGTCCGGCGGCGGCGCGGCTCTCGTGTCCACACTCGCGGATCGCGAACGAGAAATGATCGAAGCCGCGCTGGCGGAGAGCCAGGGCCGCATCGCCGGACCGTCCGGCGCGGCCGCGAAGCTCGGAATTCCGCGGCAGACGCTGGATTCAAAAATCGCGAACCTGCAAATCAGCAAGAGCCGGTTCAAGGTTCGCATCGCAAGCTAGCAGAATTCTAGCGGCAGGAAAAAACCGACTCGGCTTCTTGCCGGGTCGGTTTCATTTTTGAAATTCATTGGCAATTTGAACTTGTCCTTTTTTCCCGCCGGCGCGTTGCCTGCCGGCGAATCAACTTTTATGAAAGTGCGCTTCGCATTTCTGATGGTTCGGCATTTCTGAAGAAGTCAGCACCCGTTCTTGCTTTAAGTCCCGCGTCTTCAACGATGGGAAATGGCCCGCGAGTTGCAAATTTCTGGTCACGCACCGGCAGAGCGCCGAATGCGAATTCACGAAGGAGACGGAGATGCAAAAAAACTATTTGTTACAGAAGTTGTCCATGCTTTTGGCTTTGGCGTTTGTCGGGCTGGTTCCGGTACACGCTCAGGAATCCGCAACCGCCACAACTACGCCCGTGCAAATGACCGTGGGGCTTCGCGTGATCGGCGATGACAAGCGGATGCCCGACGTAACTCGCGAGGACATCGTCGTCAAGCAGGGCAAAGAGCGATTGCAAGTCACCGGCTGGAAGCCAGCTCAGGGCGAGAACGCCGGACTCGATCTGTTTATTTTGATCGACGATGCGTCCGACCCGGTTCTTGCGTCGCAATATGAGGATCTGCGTTCGTTCATCAACGCGCAGCCGCCAACCACCTTGGTGGGCGTTGGCTACATGCGCAACGGAACGGTGCAGATCGCGCAGGACCTTAGCAACGATCACGGCCAGGCGGCAAAAGCGCTGCGCCTGCCCGTCGCTTCGAGCGGCGCTTACGGAAGCCCGTATCTTTCCGTAATGGACTTGATGAAGCGCTGGCCGGACGGCGACAACCGCCGCGAAGTGGTGATGATCACCGACGGAATCGATCGTTTCCGCGGAGGCCCGCGTTACCGCGGCTTGCAGCCCGTCAGTCCGGACGTCGATTCGGCCAGCCGCGCCGCGCAACGCACGGGAACAATCGTCCACACCATTTTTGCTCGCGGCGTCGGACGGTTGGGCAGCAATTTCTGGGAAATCATGAACGGCCAGAGCGCTATCGCCAAGCTGTCTGACGAAACGGGCGGCCAATCCTATTATTTCGCCACGCAGAACGCGGTGAGCTTTAAGCCGTACCTCGATGATCTGCAGAAAACACTCGACAACAGGTACGTGCTCGAATTCCGCATCGCCCAAGGCAAAAAGTCTGGGCCACAGTACGTGAAGCTCAGCACCGAGGTTGCCGGCGTGGAGCTCAATTCAGCCGACAGCGTTTGGGTCAATGCCAAATAATGCGCGAAGTAGAGGTTGGGCGGGGGTCTTTGGTGCGCGTGCGATCGCGCCAGAGACTCCCGCATTTTTTGGAACCGGCCAGCACCGACTTACCCACGTTTCGGATTTCCTCGATGCCGCTTCCCTGCCATCCATTTGTCTCTCGATTCTACAGGCCGCTGTCGCGCTCGAGCCGTTCGTCGCCATCACACAAGTTTCGTAATTCTGACTCCTCGGCATTTCTGAAAACTTCGGCGCGTTTGGGCGCTGCAAGTCCCGGTATTTCAACAAAGGGAAGTGGCCGCACGCTTGCAATTCTCGAAGCTGAGCCTTCGAACATTTTCTGGCGCTTGCGCCGTGGGCAAAGAGAGAAAAAGAGATGGAACCGAACCACCTGCTGTTTCGTGATCTGACCTACATCTTCCTGGCCGCCGTAACCGGCGGACTGGTCGCCTGGAAGCTGCGCCTTCCCCTCATCCTGGGTTTCGTGCTCGGCGGTATTGCCATCAGCCCGTTCACGCCCGGCCCTCAGCTTTCCGAACCGCACACCTTTGCGCTGTTTGCCGAGGTTGGCGTGGTGCTGCTGATGTTTTCCATCGGCGTCGAGTTTTCCATCCAAGACCTGATGCGCGTGAAATGGGTGGCGCTGGCCGGCGCGCCCTTGGGGATTCTGCTGACGCTCGGCGTCACCATGGGCGTCGGCAAACTGGTCGGATGGAATGCCGCGGAAGGGTTTGTCATCGGCGCGGCGGTATCCGTCGCCAGCACCATGGTGCTGGCGCGACTGCTCAGCGATAGCCGCGCGCTGAGCACCACGCACGGCCGCGTGATGATCGGCATCACGCTCGTCGAGGACCTTGCCGTGATCTGCATGACGGTCGTGCTTCCGGTCTTTGGCAGCTCCGGAGATGGCAGCCTCCTGAAAGCCGCGCTGACCCTCGGCAAAGCTTTGATCTTGCTCGTTCCGCTGGTTTTCCTGGCCATCAACGTGATTCCGCGCCTCCTGCGCCGCGTCAAGTTGACGTGCAACGCAGAACTTTTTCTTCTGGTGGCCATCGCGGTATGTCTCGGCACGGCGGCGCTCGCGCAATCGCTCGGATTCTCCGTCGCGCTGGGCGCTTTTCTGGCGGGGCTTTCCATCAGCGGCTTGAATGACCTGCACGAAGCGCACGAGCAGCTCGTCCCGCTGCGCGATGCCTTCGTCGCGCTCTTTTTCGTTTCGCTCGGCACGCTGATCGATCCGTCACTACTTTGGAAGAGTCTCCCGCTCCTTGGGTTGATGCTGCTGCTCATTGTGCTTGGGAAATTCCTGGTGTGGACTTCCGTCGTCTGGATTTTCCGCTATTCCTTTCAGACGGCATTGGCCGTGGCCGCGGGATTGACGCAAATCGGCGAACTCTCTTTCGTGGTGGTGCAAGTGGCGCGCTCTTCGGGAATGGTTTCTGAAAATGTTTTCACCACGGTGATCGCCGCTTCCCTGCTTTCCATTCTGGTGAACGTGTTTTTTGTGCGTGGCATGTCCCGTTGGTTGCGGGGCAAATTTACGGAGCAGGCCCAAAGCAAGCTGGCCGCGCAACCGCTGGATCGGCCCGCTCCGGGTGAAATGGTTTTGCAAGGAGAAGTGCGATGAAATCCGTGCTTTCCATGTTGCTGATATTTGTGTTCTTGGTGTCTCCGGCGCGCGCTCAGGAGTATTCCACGCATGCCAGCGAACAGCGAACGGATGGCCCCGAGTTACTTTCCTTTACCGAGCTCGTCACGCTCTCAACGACTGCGCAACCGGCCGGCGCGCTGCGCGCGCACCTGGACGCAGTTCTGGCGACGCCCTTCGTCTACAACGGTGCGAGCATCGCCGGCGTTAGGCCGCGCCGCCCGGATGTCGAAACCCTCGGACCAGTTCTGCGCGTCGGAACGTGGAATATCGCACGCGGTCTCAATTTTGAGCTGATCCGCGCGGCGCTGCGGGACACGAGCGAGTTCGAGCGTCTCGCAGCGAATCCCCGGCCCATCAGCGAAGCCCGAAAGGAATTGCTCGAGAAGCAGCTGAATGATCTACAAAGCGCCGACGTCCTGGTGCTCAATGAAGTCGACTTGGGCATGAAGCGGACCGAATATCGCGATGTGGCCCGCGAACTCGCCGCCGCTCTCGATATGAATTACGCATACGGCGTGGAATTCCTCGAAGTCGATCCGATCTTTGCGCTGGGAACGGAAGAAGTGCATCTGTCAAACCCTGACGTGGATTTGCGGCTGCAGCAAGATCTGCTTGTCGACCGCGAGCGCTATCGTGGACTCCACGGCACAGCGATCTTGAGCCGCTATCCCATCCGCAACGCGCGCATCATCCCCCTGCCGGAGTGCTACGACTGGTATCGGCAGGAAGTCAAAGGAGCCGCGAGACTCGAAAAAGGCCGCCGCTGGGCCGCGGATAAGCTATTCAAAGAACGCATCGGGCGCGAAGTGCGCCACGGCGGAAGAATGGCGCTGGTGGCGCAGTTGGCAGTTCCGGAGTCGCCGACAGGCGAGACGACCATCGTCGCAACGCACCTCGAGAATAAGTGCAAGCCTTCGTGCCGACGCCGGCAAATGGACGCGCTGCTGGCGGAAATAAAGGAAGACGCGAATCCCGTGGTGATCGCCGGAGACCTCAACACCACCGGCAAAAATAATACGCCCACCTCCGTGCGCAACGAAATTATGAGCCGCGTCACGGACTATCAATTCTGGATCGGCCAGACCGCTTCTTACTTCCATCCGCTGGGCATTTACCAGCACACCATCGCGCCGGTGCGTTATTTCCACAATTACAAAGATCCAACGGCCCTCAACCTGCCGATTCTGTGGGACAACCGGGAAAAACCGCTATTCAAAAGCGTGGAGAGGTTTCGCTTCGCCGATAACGGTGCGTTCGATTTCCGCGGCGACGCGGAACACAGCCTGAACGGCGCAGGCCGGACGCTGGCCAACAGCAACGAACGCGGCGGCAAAGGATTTGTTCCAACCTATGCCTTCGCCCGCGATTACGGAGGACTCGTCGGCCGCTTCAAGCTCGATTGGATTTTCGTCAAACCCTTCATCGAGGATCCGCGCCGCACAGATCAGAGCTATTTTTTCGCGCCACATTTTGCGCAAACCATGCGCGAGCTGAACGAATCGGTCGAAGGGCGCATCTCAGACCACGCGCCGATGACCGTGGATTTGCCTTTGCTCGAGCATCGCGGCGGTCCGCTCGGGCAGCATTGTATTTCTTGGGAGCAGCCTGCCGGGCCTCGCACAGCGATTCCCGAGTCGCGGCATAAGTCCAAGCACTTCCCCTCATGGCCGATGAGGGTATCCCTGCAGTTCACCACACATGTTTCGCGGCATCACGGATTCTAAGGGAAAACCCGCTGGACCGGGGCGAATAGCACTCCGGAACCAGCGATCTCCGCCGCGCAATGGCAGTTACTTAGTAGCCACGATACCTTAATATCGCAAGGCTTCCTAAAAACGGCGATCCGGCATAAAATCCCGCCTGCGATAGTTGCTGTCCCCCTTTCAGGAATGATCGGCCTCGACCGTTGCAGCCCGCGCAATGGTCGCGTGACCAGTCGTCGGACTCGAATTAGACCAAGCCAAAAGAAATATCCGCCGCGATGCATCCGATTGG
>JBEKVU010000171.1:0-8384 GCA_049513775.1 Candidatus Acidiferrum sp. | reverse complement strand
CTCACCACACAGCAAGACGGGAACGTTTGTTCTACACACCTTCATCGCGCGGACGCGGATTTCCTGCATCGCCGGCGACTTCCCGAACAATACATCGTCGGCCGGCACGGGGCGCAGCCCGCCGTTGTCTTTTGCCTTCACCACTGCTGCCATTGCTGGTGCGAGAGCCATGAAATGTCTGCTAAGGAGCCTTTAGATCGCAAATGGTAAAGTGCACACGGTGGACCACTCTAGGAGTGCTCATAACTCGCTTTAAGGCGATTAGTATCAATCGTATACATAAAGGATAGGTGGTCTGGTTGTAGTACTAGTGGATGTAACGGAAGGGAACTTCGCTCGCCCTCGTGAGAAAATGTCTGCCTAAGATGTGGCATCCGTGCCAGCTGCAGATTTATCGGCCCCTCGGGGCAGAGCGCTCCCCGGCAATAGCTTCCTAAATCTGCACTCGGCAAATTACCAAACTCGCCGCTGCGCTCATTCTCCACGGACAATGTCGTAGCGTTCGATCACCGCCGCGACCCCTAAGCGTTCGCTTTCGTCCTCAGTTCGCCGCTCAACCCGCACCACTTTCCCCGTCGCCCGCACGAGCACCTCGGATCCATGCGTGACTTCGCCCGGTAGAGTCAGCGTGATATCCAGCTCCGACCCGGCTTGCAGATCCTGGTCAATCACGAAGTACAGCCCGCGCGTTGAAATATCCCGCGTCTTGCCATTCTGCGAATCGGCCACCTGCTTAGCGGGTACGCGAATCAGAATGGGCAATGTCAGGTCGTATCGCCGAGCCGTTCGCCGCTCCGTCATTACACCCATCCATCACCCCGTACGCGCCTGGCCGAACTCGCGCTTTTTGTATTTTACTATTAGGTTAAATACAATTATAATAAAATCTGCCACGAAAAGCCGCGGGTCCGCTCCCGAACACACCCGTTACCGGCCCACGGAAACCGATTTTTCTGCTTGAACTTGAGCCGAACGATAACGCGCTATCACCGTTCCTGCAAGGGAATACTTTGCGCCCTGTGGTTGGCCTTCTGCCCCGGCCCCGGCTCTGGGCCTCAGTCCTGCCGCAGCGCGCCGACACTGGCCGGCTCTTCGGCCACCGCAGCGGGTGCCCGCCTGGTCCGCGTAGTACCCAGGTTGAACTGCCGCATTTTATAGAGCAGCGCCTTGTAGCTGATGCCCAGCATCTTCGCGGCATCCTTGCGGCACCAGCGCGTTTTCTCGAGCGCCGCCGCAATGGCTTCCATTTCTGCCTCGTCCTTCAGCCCACGCACCAGCGCCTTCAGTCCTTGCTCCCGCGGTGGCGTCACCGGCTCCTGACGCGGCGACGTACGCTGCCGCGACGCGGACATCTCGATCAACTCCCTCAGGCTGCCCTCGTCGTCCTCTAAAATCATGTAGCGCTTCACAAAATTCTCGAGCTCCCGCAAATTTCCCGGCCACGGATAATTAACCGCCGCATCCATCAAATGCTTCGACGGTGTCAGTGGTCCTTTGCCAAATTTTTCCGCGTACTTCTCGAGGAAATGCCGGAACAGCAGTGGTATCTCGACCGTCCGTTCCCGCAGCGGCGGCACCAGAATCGATAACACGTTCAGGCGATAGTACAGGTCTTCGCGGAACCGCCCGTCCTTCATCGCCTCCTGCACATCCACGTTGGTCGCCGCCAGCACCCGCACATCGGTCTCTATCATGTGCCGCCCGCCGAGCCGCGAGTACTGGTGATCCTGCAGCACGTGCAGCAGCTTGGCCTGCAAATGGGTGCTCATTTCCGCAATTTCATCGAGAAAGATGGTTCCCTTGTTCGCTAGCTCAAACTTGCCGGGCTTGGCGCGCACCGCCCCGGTGAACGCTCCCTGTTCGAATCCGAACAGCTCCGACTCGAGCAATTCGCCGGGCAGCGCCGCGCAGTTCACCTTGATAAACGGCTGATTCCTCCGCTTCGAACGCAGGTGAATCATGCGCGAAACGACTTCCTTGCCGACGCCGCTCTCACCGCAAATGAAGACCGGCACGTCCACCGGCGCGATTTGCAGAATCTGCTGCCGGATGCGCACCATCTGCGGACTAGCCGCCAGAAAACTCAAATCCTCCGTCACCTGATCGCAATAATCCCGCAGCGCCTGGTTTTCCGACGCCAGTTCCTTCTTCTGGCGAGACTTGAGCATCGCCGCATCCAGCTCCGTTTTTTCAAACGGCTTGGTTAGATAGTCGTGCGCCCCGATGCGAATCGCTTCCACCACCGTGCCGACTTCATTTGAACACGACAGCATGATCACGTTCAGCGTGCGATCCACCTGCAGCAGTTCCTTGAGCGTGTCCAGCCCGCTCATTTCCGGCATCAGCACATCCAGAATCACAAAGTCCGGCCGGTCCCCTTTGCTGACCTTCTCGATGGCTTCTTTTCCCGTGCTTACCGTCTCGACGTCGTAACCATCCACTTCGAGCAACGTCTGCAGATACTTTCGTATGCTCGGTTCGTCATCAACCACCAGAATCTTGTCCTTTACCGCCATTGCAGTCTTCCTTTCCTAACTCCGAAGAAAATTCCGGGCCGCTAGAGCTTGTTCAGCCCTGATCCATCGGCAACAAAAACGTAAACTTGCTTCCCGTGTTGGGTTCGCTCTCCACCCAGATTTTTCCGCGATGCGCTTGGATCAGCCGCTTGGCGATGGCCAGTCCCAAGCCCATGCCCGAGGTGTTGCGATCCACCCGCACAAAATCCTCAAAAATCTCCTGGTGATGTTCGGCCGGTATACCCGGCCCGGAATCCATCACGCTCACTTCGACGCTGTTCGGTCGCGGCAACCGGAAGCGGCGCCGCTCAGACGATGGCGCTGCCGCCGCCACGCGCCGCTCCCAGAAATGCGGCGCCGCGCTCAACGTTACGCAGCCCCCGGCCGGAGTATGCTTTAGCGAATTATCCAGCAAATTCGCCGCGGCCTGCTGCACTTTCTGATAATCAAATCGGAATGTGGGAATCGAAGGGTCGAAAGTCGCTTCGAGCCTCACGCCTTTGCGCTGAAAGGCTTCCGACCAGCGTTTCGTCAACTCTTCAAGGCAATCCCGCAAATCGTTGTCCCGCAGCTGCAGCACCAGTTTGCCGCTCTCGAGCGCCGAATAATTCAAGAACATCGATACCAGGCGCACCAGCCGCTCGCAGCTATCTTTTGACTCTTCGAGGATGTCCTTCTGTTTTTCCGTCAGTCGTCCCAAGGATCCTGTGAGCAACAAATCGTAATAGCCTTTAATCACCGCCAGCGGCGTTTTCAGTTCGTGCGCCGCCGACGCCAGAAACACGGTTTTTTGCCGGTTCACTTCTTGCAGCTTGAGGTACGCCGCCAATAAATTCCGATACGTTATTTCGCGCTCTTGCAAGAGCTCTTGCACCGTCGGGTGCGCGCCAGAATCGCTCGCCGCAATCTGCTCTGCCAGTTGCACCACCAGCCAGTCCGATTCCGCCATCCAGTGCATGCGCGCGCGGTATTTCGCCTCGCCCAATTCCAGAATCATTTTCACTTCTTGCTGCCCGCCTTCGATCTGGCTGAATACCTCGCCGGCGTCCACGCGCAAGACGTCCGCAAACAAATTTACCCGTAGCGGCTCGGGAAATCCTCGCGTCGCCAGATGCTTGCGCGCTTTCCCGTTTGCAAGCAATAATGTCCCTGTGCGGTCGGCTACGAGGAACGATTCATCGACCGCATCCACCAGCCCTTGCACCAATTCCATGGGCAAAGTTAAGCCGCGCGCTTGCTCTGTTTCTAGGGGCATCCCGGCGCGGGTGGTCATATGGAGTCCGCTTGAGACTCGGCAGAGTGGTAATTTTTTTCCATTGGCGGGTTTTATGCTCGCAAAGGGGCTGACAGGTGTCAATGGTAAAGGCGCTTCATTTGCACATTTGGGGAAACGAACTAGACACCGCTAGCCCTCGAGTACCATCCGATGGCGCGTTGCCGTCGCCCGGCCTGCTAACCGTATGCCTGTGATAGGCTTACCAGCGGCAAAGTCTTGGGCATGTGGCATCGTGCATGCACTAGTCCGTACTAGTTCCGTAGTACTATGAGAGAAAATTTGCTTACTCAACTCCTGAAAGAAGGCCAGCGCTTGGACTATTCCCCAACTCGCCGCTCGCCTCGAATCCGCCTCCAAGTCCCCGTTTTTCTGCGGGCTACCGATCTATCTGGTGCCGAATTCGTGGAACTCACTAAGACCCTCAATATCAGCGCTACCGGCGCTTGTATCGCCTCAGCTCACATCCTGAGGCCCGATCAGGTGGTCCATCTGACCATCCCTGCACCCTCCCCCGCACCCTCCAGCGTCGTTCCGAGTGAGACCCCCCCGATCTCTGCCCGGGTGCTGCGCCAGGACTCGGCGGGCGATATGCGTCTGTTTGGGTTGGAATTCCTCAGACCTCTTGAGTAATTTGCTGCCCACTTTAGCCTAATCTGTCGGACCTCTTCTCGCCGTGCGAGCCTCCCCAAATCTCTCATCTTCTTCTCTGTGTTCTTTGATCTCCCCTTATTTGCCTCTTTTGTAATAACATACGCCAGTTTTTAGCCCCCAGGGTCAGCAGAAGAGGGGATGCGGAAACTCGCGTGATTGGTCTTACGCTTGCTCCCATGGTCTGAGAGAAAGCCCTATGCTTTCCCAACCCCCGCGGGAATAGGCGATATCAGGTATACATCAGACATGCATAGCCCAGGCGCCCCAGCGCCCTCGCGCTTGCCGATCGAAGACTCGTACCTGGACCTGCTGGCCGACACATTAAGCGGCTTGGAGTTGCCAGCGCGTGGCCAATTTCTTCAGCGCTATTTTCACACCATTACTCATCTCGACTTGCAGGAAACCCAGTGCGTTCAATTGTGGGATGAGATGCTGCTTCGCCGCCGCGAGCTTAGCGACTGTTTGAATCGTCCGGTGGCGCTTAAGACCGCTCTGGTCGACGTCCTCGCTTCGGCCGGAATGTTTCGCGTGCCCATCATCATGGAGTACGACGCCCTCAAGGAATTACAATTGAATGCCGTCACCGATGCGCTCACGGGCTTGTACAATCGCCGCCTGTTCGGTGAATCCTTCGAAAAAGAATTGAATCGCGCGCGCCGTTACGGCCAGCCGCTTGGCCTCGTAATTCTCGATCTGCATCGCTTCAAGGAAGTAAACGATACCCACGGCCATCCGCGTGGCGATGAAGTCCTGCGTGCCGCCGCCGCCACGCTGAAGAATGCCCTGCGCACTTCAGATTCTGCATTTCGCATCGGCGGCGACGAATTCGCCTTGCTCCTGCCGCAAACCGATGCTCCGCAAGCGCTGGCTCTCAGCCGTCGCGTGGAAACGATTTTTGCGGAAAACCTGAAAACCCTGCAGGTCTCCGTCAGCGTCAACATGGATCACGGTGTCTCGAATTTCCCGCAAGACGGAGAACATGCCGACCAACTGATCCGCGTGGCCGACGAACGCCTCTACCGTCTCAAACACGCGAGTCACGGTCGCAGTGCCGGCTCCAGCGCCGCCGCGCGCGCCGAATCCGCGGACCCTCGCACCGAAGCCGGCGCCTCTCGCGACGCCACCGCTCCTGCGCGTCCCTCGCACGAAACACCTGAGCATCGCACCCCGCGCTCAAGCACCGCACCCCCGGTGTTTAGCCCGTCCTCAAATCAACCTGCCACATCCGCGATGGGACCGGGCTCCGGCACGACTGCGGGAACCCCGAATTCCGCGGCGTCCAATCCATCCCAGAATACCTCTCATGGCATGCAGGTCGCTGCCGCCGCCACTGCTTCCGGCATGGCCAGCGGCAAGAGCACCATCCCCAACCCCTCGCCAAATATCTTTACCGTAGTACGCAAGGCGGAACGCGTCTCGATGACCGGCACCAACGCCTATGCCGTCTTGGGGGAAGAAGCTTCGCGCCGGGCCCGCGTCCTTGACCTCGGATTCGGCGGTGTAGCCCTAGAAATGGATGCCGCTGAAGAACTTCCCGCGAGCATCTTCGCCGTCCTGCACGTCCCGATTCTTCCGCCCGTCCGCGTCAACCTCAAGCAAGTCTGGTCGCAGCGCACCGCCCAAGGCACCTACCGCGTCGGTTGCACCTTCATCTCCTAAATCTCTAGCGTGGGCGGTATTGCTTTTGCGCCGGCCTAGCGTCTACCTGAGACGCCGCTCGAGCCACCTTGGCATGGCGGCACTTCCGCGTTTTCGAACGCAGGCGCGGAGCAGAGCAGGCTCTTCCCACGGGACGTCGTGGTAACCGGAACGAAGGAACGGGCTTCTAGGGTCTCTCAGCCACTCTTGAGGGAATAGCGCGATGGTGTCGTTCTCGGTGATTCTTTTAGCGGGGGAGACGGAAAGATTTGTTGCCGCAGAGACTAGAGCGGAGGGGAGATCGTGACCAGCCCCAAAGCTCAAATGACCGACTTGCGTGGCGCGCGGATTGATCTCAATAAGGTAGGCGGCGCGCGAATCGGCCTCGAGCATGAAGTCAAAACCGTGCAGACCGGAGAGTTCGAGGCGGCGCACCATCCTCTCTGCGGAGGCCGCCATTTCTGGATGCTCGATGCGCCGTAGCACGGTGGCGTGACCCGAAGCGTGGCTCTTTTGCAGGACCTCGAAATAGAGGCTGGCTAAGACTGTGCCTTTCCAGCACGCGTGGGCGCTGGTGGCCTCGCGGCCGCGTACAAAGCTTTGCGCCGTTACTTTTGACCGTGTGCGCTGCACGGCCGGCAACAACAGCGTGCGATCGCGATCGAAGATGGCCCGTTTGGCGGCGCGCGCCAGCAAGGGCGGGGCTTCGAGAAGTTTCACGGCCTGAGCGGCTTCCTCAAGGTTTTGCACCACGCGGACGCCCGTGCCGCCCGACGTGCCATTGGCCTTGAGCACGGCAGGAAAGGGGATTTGCGCCAAGCTCACGTTACGCTCCGCGGCATTCGCGATGGTTAGAGTCGTGGGAATCCGCACGCCTTCTTCTCTGGCGACTTGCATGAAGGCGGCACGGTCGTCGAGGGCGGAGTAATGACGGGAAGCGCCAAGTGAACGTTCGATAAGCGCACAAAGCGCTGCGCCGCGATCCCCTAAGCGTTCTTTTGCCAGATACAAGCTGTGAAGGTGCCAGGTCGCGAGGTCATCTCCGGAGACAATCAGGGTTGGATTTGTAGCCGCGATGGCGTGTTCGAGCGATTTTAGCGGCGCTAGACCACGGTACGTGAAGGTCCGGTGGGAGACGCTGGTCTTGGTTATCGGGTGGCCAGGTGGGCAGACGGCTTCGACACTGCAGCCGGCGTGGGCCAAGGCTACCGCGAGCCGTGCGGTCGGAAACCAGCGAGACGTGGTGGCCACCAAGACCGTCGGTTTCAACTCTTTCTAACCCTCTCTTGCCTGTCGAACCGTGCCGCAGGACCGGCAGGAACTGCCTGCAACTGCCTGGTGACGCCGCGATGATTTATTGCCATGACTATCGTACAAGGTTCGCATCGAAATCGACGGAGCAAATTGCCGCGGCGTGCTTTGTGAATGACGCGGAGGTGCCACCCCGCGAACGTGGCGCGCGGTTGCATCGAAGGCGTTCTTGCTTATACTCGATAGCGAATTTCGCCCATGGCGAACCCTTGATGTCTTCAGCTGCTTTGTTTGGGTATGCAAAATGAATGACAAAGTCGTCGGAACCTGGAAACTTATCTCCGCCACCAGCACCAGTTCCGCTGGACGAAGCGAAACTCCCTATGGATCTGCCCCGGCCGGTTTTCTTACCTACACGGCAGACGGCCGAATGAGCACGGTGATCAGCTACGGCGGGCGCAAGGCGCTATCGTTCGGCCGCACCGGCCTCGCGCTGCAGGAAGAGCAGGCTGAAGCGTTTAAGACATTCCTCGCCTACGCCGGGCGATACACGCTAAGCGGCGATCAAATGACGCACCATGTCGAAGTGTCATCGATACAAAATTTCGCAAATAAGGACTTGGCTCGTAGCATTGAGTTCGCGGGCGATCGAATCACCCTCACTACGCCACCGACGCCGGTAAACGGTGAAATACAAACGGTAGCGCTGGTTTGGCAGCGACTCGTGAGCGGCTCCTAAAAAACCAGCCCCTTGACGCGAGAAAGATGGCGACTAGACGACTACGCGAAGACTTTTCAGGCCCCTGAATCCGAATGTCGGCGCCCATTCCGGCTGCGCTCCGGCGAGCTTCATCTTTGGGAAACGTTCGACGAGATTCAGCAGCGCGACCTGTCCCTCGAGCCGCGCGAGTTGGTTGCCAATGCAGAAATGCGGACCGGCACTAAACGCCAGGTGCTGGTTGTTCAGCCTTCCGAGGTTTAGCTGATTGGGATCCTTGAATTGTTTAGGATCCCGGTTGGCCGCGCCCAGCATGCACAGGATCGACCACCTC
>JBEKVU010000170.1:0-13394 GCA_049513775.1 Candidatus Acidiferrum sp. | reverse complement strand
GACATGGATCATGACTACACGCCGGAACAGCAGGCTTTCGATAGCGGATTGATGGACAAATTTCCGGAGTTCACCGCGACGGTGTGCCCCGCTTCCCCCTATTCGGATGTTTCGGCGTTGGGCGCGGGCGTGGTGATGGGCTACTACGACGGAAATACCGTGACGGCGCTGTGGAACTACGCGCAGAACTACGTGCTGAACGACAACTCGTTTGGCACGAACTTCGGGCCCTCGACGCCTGGAGCGATCAACGTAACCTCGGGCATGACCGGAAATACCGATCCCAACGCCAGCGCGACGGCGATCGCAGACGGCGATGTGGTCAACGGCTCGCTGATTGGCGATGCCGACCCTGCCTACGACGATTGCAGCGGCTCGGAAGTGGCTGGATTCTTGCCCACGAACCAGAACATCGGCACTTTGCTAAGCGCAAAAGGCATTTCTTGGGGATGGTTCCAGGGCGGTTTTACTCCGACCACCCCCGCAACGGCGACCACCAAGGCAGTATGCGCCACCACGACCAAGCGCATCGACGGCACACCGGAAGCGGCGTATAGCGCACACCACAACCCGTTTCAATACTACCAGGCCACCTCGAACCCGCACCACCTGCCCCCGGCCAGCATCACGGAAGTGGGCCACGACGGTCAGGCCAACCACCAGTATGACTTGAGCGTGTTCCAGACGGCGGCGCTGGCGAACGGACTGCCTGCGGTCAGCTATCTGAAAGCAAATCGCGCGCAAGATGGACATCCTGGCAATTCTTCACCGCTCGATGAGCAAGTGTTCATCGTGAACACCATCAACTTCCTGCAAACGCTGCCGGATTGGCCGACCACCGCGGTGATCATTGCGTGGGACGACTCCGACGGGTGGTACGACCACGTGATGTCGCCTATCGTGAACACCTCGGTGAGCACGGCGGACGGACTGACCGGTGCGGGCGCCTGCGGAGCCGGCGTCAACACGCTGGTGGCGGAGCAAAACCGCTGCGGCTATGGACCACGCCTGCCGCTGCTGATCGTCTCGCCCTATGCCAAGAACAACATCGTGGACCACACGCTGACGGATCAATCCTCCGTGGTGCGGTTCATCGAAGAGAACTGGGGGTACCGGCGCCGTAAGAACCGCAATGCAGACCGCGCGCCTGGGGGATCGATGCTTCAGGCGCGCTGACAAGAGAGTAGGAGAGGCTCGCATCGCTTCGGCGGTGCGAGTTTTTTTTGTCGCTATGGGGTCTCGATGGCGTCCCCGGTCTTGTGTTCTTGGATTTGAGAACGCAGAAATTTTTGGATCAAGGCGACGGCTTCCCATTGCGGGTCGAGAGCAGGACGCGCCCCCGTTCGGTGTCTCCTCGAAGGAGTCGCGAATGGTTTTCTGCAAACGCTTCATCTCGGGAACTCCGGGGCAACCTGACCGTGGACGAACACGGGGATATCGACTTCCGCGACTTGAAACGCGCGCGCGATGTGTCCGAGGTGCATTCTAATTTCCGTGCGATTCGCGATGTCGCCGGAATCGTTGACTTCGACCTGAATCACGCCGCCGTCCTGCTTCAAATAGAAGTGATGCGTGGTAGTAGTCGGCGAGAAACCCATCGCCCACTGTCCACGGTCTTCCATCTGCGAGTGCGCATCCTGCGTAGGACGCACTTTTCCGGTCCCTGGCTTGGCGTTTTTTGAGCGGCGACTCTTGAAAAGCGATTAGACATAGCGCGACGGCAAATAGTTCCTTCATGCCTTTCTCCGTTTGGGATTTTCGCGAGAGGCCAAGTGATGATCTAAAGTGCGAGGGTGGCTCTTCAGGTGAGGTGTTGGAAGCCCTTCAAGGAGGCGAGCCCGTTTGCCCCGGGGTGTCTGACCGAGCAGCCGATCCCACTTTGCCAGCGTGGCGCGCAGCTCTTTGCGCCACGATTGCAGCTCGCGAAGCCGGAGCTCCAACGCGCCGAGCTTTGAAGCCAACGGCTTGTGACCCTTTGGCACGGCGCGCCACGGTCACGCTCGCGAAGGATTTTCGGCCAGCTCGCGAATGAAAAATCCCATGGATAGGGCTGCGCGAATGACCCGCATGCGTGCGACGGCTTCGGCCGGAAATAAGCGGTAGCCGGAAGCCGAGCGAGGGCGGTGAGCAATAGTCCACAGCGCTCGTAGAGACGCACGGTATCCGGGCTTACGTCTGCCAGCCGGGCGAGTTCCGCGGAATAGAGTGGACGGCTCGCCAGGGCAGTGTAGAGGTTGGAGCGCGTTTGAGGGTCAAGCAAATTCCGGCGGTGAGCCAACGGCCGGTCAAAGACACTTTCCCGCCTGTGTAGCTTTGCACTACACTCGCCCCATGGCCAAGAAAATCCACAAATTCAGCAAAGAAGCCGAACGCATCGCGGAAACGTGCCGGATCAACAGAGGAAAACACTTTCGGCTGAAGGATTGGGACGCAGCGGATATTGGCAGGATCGATTCGAAGGAAGAGGCGGAAAAACTGTTGGAGCACGGCACAGAACTGCTGAACGAACTGCAACAGAAGCTCTGGGCGCAGGACAGATGGGCGCTGATGATTATTTTGCAGGGGATGGACGCGGCGGGGAAAGATGGCGTGGTGAGCCACGTGATGGCCGGCGTGAATCCGCAGGGTTGTGATGTGTGGTCGTTCAAGGAGCCGAGCCAGGAGGAGCTGGACCACGATTATCTGTGGCGGGCGCATCAGCGCGTGCCTTCGCGGGGAAAGATTGGGATTTTCAACAGGTCGTACTATGAAGAAGTGCTGGTGGTGCGGGTACACAAGAAATTGCTCGAGGCGGAACATTTGCCGAAAGCGGTGAAGGGTGAGGAGATTTGGGAGCGGCGGTTTGAGGATATCAAGGGGTTTGAGAGCTATTTGACCAACAACGGCGTGGTGGTGCGGAAATTTTTTTTGCATCTGTCAAAAGGTGAGCAGAAGAAACGTTTTCTGGCACGACTGGACGATCCGCAGAAGAACTGGAAATTTTCCATGGCGGACATTGAGGAGCGCGGGTACTGGAAAGATTATCAGGAAGCTTACGAAGAGTTGATTCAGGAGACTGCGACGAAGCATGCGCCGTGGTACGTGGTGCCGGCGGATAATAAATGGTATTCGCGGCTGGTGGTTTCGGCGGGGATTGTGGAGACGCTGGAGAGCTTGGGGTTGGAGTTTCCGGTGGTGGATAAGGCGAAGAAGGAGGAGTTGGAGAAGGTGCGGAAGGTGCTCGAGAAGGAGTAGCAGCGCAGATTTTGCAGGCTAGTTGCGGTTTTTTGAGGAGCCTTCATTTTTTGTGAGGTGCCAGGCGTGGCACCATTGGCAGCGGTAGGCGCGGAGTTGTTTTGGGGCATCGGAGGTGGAGATTTGGTGGGAGGCGGTGGACAACGCCTGACCCTGGGTGGCGTATTTGCGTTTGTTGGTTACGGGGCATTTTGCGGTGGTTTCGGGCATGCGATTTCGCCGTGGTCGTTCGCCAAAAAGCGCCCGCCTCAGAAGGCGGCCGCTACAACGTCGTTCTATCATGTGACGGGAATCTAGTGTCCGGCAAATATAGTTTTGTTAAGATGCGCTGATGAATCGACGAACTTTGCTCCGGGGGCTTGGCGTGGCGGCGTTGCTGCCGGCTGCGGCTTAGGCGGTGCCGGAAGAATCTAGCGAGAACACTATGCCGACGGATACTACTGTTTTTGAGTTGCGGGTTTATCACATTGCGGCGGGGAAATCGGCGGACCTGCTGGCGCGGTTTCGCGACCACACCATGAGGTTGTTTGAGAGGCACGGGATGAAGAATGTGGCTTATTGGACGCCGGTCGATGAGCCGGCGAAGAGTAGTACGCTGATTTATATTTTGCAGCATGCTAGCCGGGAAGCGGCGGCGGCAAATTGGAAAGCGTTTCAGGATGATGCGGAATGGCAGGGTGTGCGGGATAAATCGCAGATGAACGGAAAATTGGTGGATAGCATAGATTCGACGTTTATGAAGATGACAGATTTTTCGCCGCAGTTGCACTAGCCGAATGGCCGTAGCAATGCTTCGCGGCGTCATCGAGCGGCTTGGCTTGAGTCGGCCATTCGGAGCGCGATGCGATGCCGGTTTCCATCGCGGTATTTTTCGGGAACACCACGTCGCGGCCGCGCACGATGAAGTAGACGTACATGGAGCGGCTGGCGCCGAAAGCCCCCATGGCCGGGCCCAACGGCTGCACGCGGCTGGCGAAGCCGATCACGAAGCCCACAACACGAAAACCCCCGGCACCGCCTTCGGAGTCGAGTTTTGGGTCCTGGCCTTGCCACCCTGAATGCCTTCGAGACTGGAAGTGATTTTCTGCTCAACGCCATCCGGCGGAACGATTTCGTGGAACACGATACGCAGTTGACCGTTGCGGCGCGGATGGTGCGCGGGCTGCACGTCGACCACCATGCCTTTCACGCCCTTGATAAATTTTTTTGCCCTTGATCGGGCGCAGTGACAAAATTGATTCCTTCGCCGAAACCGGGCGTGACCGACGTTTGTATCGGGATGTGCTTTCCTCCGGGGAGAACGAGCTGATCGAAGGCCAGACCAACCTTGCGAGCAGGTGTGAAATCGGCGTTTAGCGCTTCGAGGGTGCGCTTGCGGCCAGAAACATCTTCAAGTTGCCTGACGCGCCCGGTGACTTCCGCGCCGACCGGTACGACCAGCTTATCGAACGCGTAGACGGGCTCGACGGTACGTCCATGTATTGGTTGGCCCACTTCTTCAATTTTCACTCGCCCTCCGGAATTGTAACCGACTGCGAGGCGGTGGGAATGGCGAAGACGACGCCTCAGGAAGCCGCCGCGGCGAGACGAGATCTTTACTACAAATGATGAGTGGATTCGCGGACTACTAGTTCGGCGGGGAGACGCCGGCGGACTAACGGGAGTTCGCGTTTTTCTTCGGCGGCGGCGATCGATTCGAGGATGATACCGACGGCTTGCGTGCCCATGGCTTCCATGGGTTGACGAACAGTCGTGAGCGCGGGGACGGAGAGCGCGGCTTGTGCGACGTCATCGAAGCCGATTACCGAACAATCTTCCGGAACACTTACACCTTTTTTCTTTAAGGCGCGGAGTGCGCCCATGGCGGTCATATCGTCGTAGGCCATGAGCGCGGTGAAGCGTTTGCCGGGGGCGCGCAGGAGTTCGGTGGTGAGCTGAGCGCCGGCTTCGAAGCTGGAATTGGGATCGAGAGATTCGGGCAGCTCGGCGATGCGCTTGGGATCGAGCGCGAGACCTGCGCGCTGCGCGCAGGCGCGAATGCCGCGCCAACGCAGGCCGCTGCTGGCTAACGTTTTTGGTCCGCGGATAAAGGCGATGTCTCGATGGCCGAGGCGCGCAAGGTGCTCGAGCGCGGTGGCGGCGCCGGCTTCGTTGTCGGCGGCAACGGTGTTGGCGGTGTCGATGTCAATTTCGCGGCCGACGATGACGGTGGGAATTTGGCGGCGCGTAACGTCGGCAAGTACCTTGATGTCCATCACCAGCCAGTTGGCGATGACGATGAGGGCTTCGACGCGGCGGTCGAGGAGAAGTTCTAGGTAGCGTTCGAAGCGGCGCGGTTCATTGTGGGCGTCGGCGAGGAGCGAGAGCATGCTGCCTTGGTAGAGAGAATTTTCGATGCCGCGCAGGATGGGCGTGCAAAAGGGATCGGTGATGTCGAAAAGCATCACACCGACGATGTTGCTGCGGCGGCTGCGCAGCGAGCGCGCGAGAGGATTGGGGCGATAGCCGAGGTGTCGCGCGGCGGTTTCGATGCGCTGCTTGGTGTCTGCAGGGATGTAGCGGGAGAGCGGGGCGTTGTTCAGGACGATCGAGACGGTGGAAGCGGAGTAGCCGCTTTCGCGGGCTACGTCGCGAATGGTCATCACCGCGGGTTTGGGCATGGTGGGTGCGTGTTCCTCGGTGAGAGTCTACTGCGGATTGGCGTAATCGTAGCGCAAGGTTGCGGGCATGTGGTCGGAGCGTTGGCGGGAGTTGTAGTCGAGCTGATAGTTGAGGTGGCTGGGGTCGGCGGGATAATCCTGGCCTGCGGGGTAGGGATAGGAGATTAAGCCGTGATGTGGCAGCGGCTCGACGGTGAAGCCGTGCGCGGCGTAGAAATCGAGATCTTTTTCGAAGCCGTCGGCGTAGAAGAAATAATCGCGGACCCAGCCCGCCGGGAGCGCGGGGAGATGGCGCGGATCGAAGTCCAGCTTTACGCCCTCGCCGGAACTGAAAATGGCGAAGCGGTCGTCAGAGGCGGAGAGCAAGCTGCGAACGTCGCCGTAGCGGGTGTAGTTGCCAGCGGCGCGAGCGTAGGGACCGGTCGCGCTGCGCTGGCTATAGGAATAGAGCGTGTCGCTGGCTGGCGTGAGGCGCCTTTCTTTTGGAAAGCCGAGGAAGGCCAGCGTCGCATCGGCTAGCGGAACTTCGCTGGCGCGCGCCGCAGTGCTAGAGGAAGGCTCGGGAGTTTGATCGATGCGGATGACGTCCCAATAAATTTTTAGGTTGTTGACGATGCGGATGCGGCGCGTGCCTGGGGGGAGCTTGCCGGTCAGGTCGGCGACCATGGTGCGGGCGAGGCCCGCGGGGAAGCCCATGTCGTCGATGACGCGAATCCATTCGCCTTTATTGTTTTGCGCTTCGACGTAGGGCGCGATTACCTTGATGCCGGCTTGATCCGCGGCGTACATCGAGGTGGCGGTGAAGTAGTCGGTGTAGCCGTCGATGATAAGGCGGAGAGGCTTGTGGCCGTCCCAGTGGCCGAGATCGAGTTCGAGCCAGTGGAGCTTGGCGAACCCTGCGTAGGGCAATTCGTCGAAGGTGGTAACGTAGCGGCGGTCGCTCTTGGCGATGAGTGGGAGGACGTTGTTGCCGCGGTCGTCCCACGCGCCGAGCGGCGGATGGGCGTTTTGTGTTGCTCCTTTTTCGCTGGCGATGACTTTAAATTCCGGGAAGGGCGGATTGCTGGCGAAGCGCTCGTTGGGGAAGACATCGTAAGAGGCGGGGTGGTCGATGGCCAGCAATGCTACTTGATCGAGATAGACGGTTTCTTCCATTGGCTCCATGAAACGGAAACTGAGTAGGCCATTCTTTGCGCTGACACTGTGCGCTGGCACTTTTAGATATTCGGTGGGATCGGGCACGTCGCGCTCGCCGGGCGCAACCCAATGGCCGACTACGCCGGGACCAATCATGTCGGCGATGAATTCGTACTCGCGGCCATTCCAGGAAAATAAAACCGGGCAGCTGCTGCCGCGGCGATCGAGTTCGGCGATGGTTTGCGCGCGCTGGGCGGTTAGATTTACTTCATCCTGGGGAACGCCGGTAGGCCAAAGCAGGCGGACTACTTCGGCTTTCTTTTCCGCGCCAAGCCCCGCGAGGATGGGGGCCGCGCTTTGTCCCAGATAGCCGGACGCGCCGGCGACTTCCCATTTTTGATAGAGGGCGCCTGCGTACATTTCAACTTTAGTGCCAATAGCGCTCTTGTTATCGTTGAGCGCTTTCAGATCGATGTGCATCCAGTTGTTTTTGTTGCCGCCGTGGTTGCGCAGAAGGAGCGGGGGACCGTCGAGTTGCGTGACGACTAAATCTGCGCCGCCGGTGCCGGTCACATCGGCAACGATCACTGCGCGTGGCCGCTGGAGTTTCACGGCACCGAGATGCACATCTTTCGTGACGTCGCTCCAGCCCTTGGAGCCGAGATTGCGAAGCGCGCGAATTTCTCCGCCCTGCGCGGTCTCTCCGAGCGCGACCAGATCGATCCAGCCATCATTGTCGTAATCCAGCGCGGCGATTCCCCACCCTTTCGTCCAACCGAAATCGGGGAGCGGGACGCGCTGCAAATGCTGGCCGTCAACGTTGCGCCAGAGGCTGATGCCTGGTGCGCCAGCATGGGTGAAGGCGAGATCCATCCAGCCGTCCTTATCAAAATCGAGCGCGACTACTCCTACGGCAGGAGGTAGATTTTCTTTCTTGAAATCGATGGTGTTCAGCGCAGTGAATTTTCCTTCGCGTGGATTCAGGTAAACCGTCGCGCCGTTGGGTCCGCCGGGAATCACAAAATCGATCGCGCGATCGTTGTTAAAGTCGGTGATCGCCAAGCCGCCGCCGGTCGCTGGAACGCCCAAGGCGGTTTCCTCGGACACATCAGTAAACGTGCTATTGCCATTGTTGCGCCACAAAGCGTTGTGCGCGGGCAGAGCGGGAGTGTCGACAGACACGGTGGTAATGTACAAATCGAGATCGCCATCGTGATCGTAGTCGACGAATGCCGGGCCGAGGCACCCGCTGTCGCGTCGCAAGCCTACTGCAGCGGTGACGTCCTTAAACTTGCCGGCGCCTTCGTTGTGATAGAGACGAATTCCATCCGAGTAGCAAACGGCCAGATCGGTTTTTCCATCATTGTCAAAATCGCCCGCAGCACAGCCGAGTCCTGGAGTCTTGACGTCGATGCCGGAATCCGCCGTGGCGTCTTCGAAGCGTCCGTTGCGATTCGTGCGCAGCAACATTCCGCGGGGTGGCCCAAAAGACGCGAGGGTGCTGACAAAAAATAAACCGGGACGACCATCGCCGTCGAAGTCAAAAAAACATGCTCCAGCGCTTGGTCCGGGACCCGCCATGAGGTTCGGATTCGCCTCCGTGGCCGACGCCACTGGTTCCTCGGAATAGGTGACGGTGATCGCCGCGGCGGCGGCCTGGCCTTCGCCGCGCGCAAACTCGGCGTAGGAGAAGCGGCCCTGATCGCCGTAACCGGCGCCGAATGGCGCACCGAGATGTTCACTGGTGATTTTCTGAAATTTTGCCAGGTGTTCTTTGGCAGCGTCCAGATCGCCTTTGCGCTGATAGGCGCGCGCCAGGCCAAATTCCGACGAGGCATGATACGGAAAAATCGCCAAGCCTTTCTGAAACGCCGCGATGGCTTGATCGTATTTCTGCAACTGGGAATAGAGATAGCCGGAAAAATAATACGCATCGGCTTCGTTCGGGGCGATTTGCGAGACGTGTTCAAAGGCGGCGATGCCTTTTTCTTGCTCGCTCAAATCTTTGTAAACCAGTCCGAGGTTGTACCAGGCGTAAGCATCGTCCGGGCGTTTCTCGGCGCCGGCAACAAGTTCGGTGCGCGCGGCTTCTGGCTTTTGTTGCGCCAGCAGGGCGATGCCGAGATTCACGCGCGCGACGACAAAATTCGGATCCGCTTGCAACGCCTGCTCAAACAGTTTTTGCGCGTCGGCGGCGCGCTGCTGATTCATGTACGCCACGCCCAGGGTATTCAGACGCAAAGCTTGCGCATCATCTGGCGACACGGCGCGGGATGCGGCAGTGGCATTTTTGTTCTGCACTGTAGCGGGCGCCTGCGATCGCAGCGCGGCTGCCGCGGCAAGCAGTAACGCCAATATTGCCGCGCAAGGCTGAACACAGTCTGTCGGCTGCATCAGCCCTCGTCAATCGTTTTTGTTCCGGCGTTTTTGTGCGCTCGCTTTTACGGGCCGGTTCGGCGCGTTTTGCCAACGGCTCGAATCACCGGCGGCTTGACGGTCCTGTCCGCGAGCGCTTAGTCTGCAGACGTACTTATGTCCGGTCTGAACTTCCTCTCCATCACCGAAATCACCGCCGGGCTCCGCGCCGGACAATTTCAGATTATCGATATCGTCCAAGCCCACCTGAACAATATCGCGCGCCTCGCGCCGCAACTGAACGCCTTCACGCACCTCGATGAATCCGGCGCCGCCGCGCAAGCCCTGAAGGCTGACACGGCACGTCGCGCCGGCGAGGCAGTTGGTCCGCTACACGGCGTACCGGTCACAGTGAAAAGCTGCATCGATGTCGCGGGCTGGCCGTGCCCTGCCGGATCGCAACTCCGCCGCGACAACGTCCCCACCGCCGATGCACGCCTCGTCTCGCGCCTCAAATCCGCAGGCGCCACTCTCCTCGGCAACACCAACACGCCGGAAAATTTGATGCACTACGAAACCGACAACGCGCTTCGCGGCAGAGAAAGCAATCGCACCAGCAATCCGTGGAACGTTGCGCACTCCGCGGGCGGCTCAAGCGGAGGCGAAGCCGCAGCCATCGCCGCAGGCTGCTCCGTGGCAGGAATTGGCAGCGACGGTGGCGGCTCCATTCGCGTCCCCGCGCATTTTTGCGGCATTTGCGGACTGAAGCCCACGCCCGGAAGGATTCCCGGCACCGGCCACTTCCCTCCCAGCGCCGGAGCGTTTCCGTGGCTGGGCGTCGTTGGGCCGATGGCGCGCACGGTCGCCGATGTGCGCGCCATGTTCGAAGTTCTGCGCGGCCCCGATGCCGGAGACACGCTTTCGTCGCCAGTCGTTCCGAGCGTTTTCCGTTCCGCGGATTTGCACGGCATGCGCATCGGACTGCTGGAAAACTCCGGACTCGGCGCGCACACGCCCGAGACAAACGCTGCCCTGCAAAAAGCAGCCGGACTTTTGGCTCCGCGCGGATTCAACGTCGAACCGTTTCAACTTAGCGAGCTATCGCGCGCCCTGGAACTGTGGTGGTTTTTCTTCGGACCGATGATCGCGCATCTTTTTCGCGCCGGCATCGGCGCGCGAGAAGAGCCGCAACTCAGTGCACAGTTTCGCGAGTATCTCGCGGTTGCTGGTGCCGATCCGGTGCCGACGGTGGACGATCTGCTTGGAACGTGCAGCGAGCGGGATCGCTTACGCACGGACATTTTACGGAAAATGCGTGATGTTCCGGTGTTGCTGTCCCCTGTTTCGAGCGCGCCCGCATTTCGGCATGGTGAAGGCACGTGGCGGGGTGCGACCGGCTATCGAGAGACGATGCGGGCCTCGCAATGGCTTAATTTGCTGGGATTTCCAGCCATTTCTGTGCCGATGGCGTTCTCCGCTGCGGGATTGCCGATTGGTGTGCAGCTTATTGGCCGGCCGTATGAAGAGGAATTGTTGCTGGAGATTGCGAGCATCTTGGAAGAAGAGCGCGGCGGTTGGCCGGCGCCAAAAATTTAGTTTCGGCTGACGGGGCGAGAGTACACAGCCAGGATTGCCTGTGCCATAAAATCAATTCGGCTCGTGCGTTAGCTCTGGATTTGGAATGGATTTGTCGCCTAGATCGGCGCGCGCTTTCCCCAGGCTTTGATTCATCAGCTTTTGCGTGGCGGCCAGTTCTGCCTTGGCATCTTCCTGGCGGCCCAAGCGCGTCAAAATTCTTCCGCGCAGATAGTGAGCATTCTGACTGGCCGGCGCTTGCACCAAAGCGGCATCCACTTCACGCAGCGCCGGCGTGAATTTCGCTTGATCGAAATAAAGTTGCGCCAGCCCAAAATGCGCGGAAGCCATTTTCGGGTCACGCCGCAGCGCCTCGGCAAGAGCTTTCTCTGCTTCGTCGGGCTTCTGCTCACGCGCGTACAAAACTCCGAGTTGCTCGTAGTTGTCCGTGAGGTCCGGCTCGATGGCGATGTCCTTGCGAAATTCCTCTTCGGCGAGCGCATCGTTGTCGCCGAGGCGCATGTGGGTAATTCCCAGCGTGAAGTGTACGTAGGGCAGATTGGGATTGCCGGCGACGGCGCGATTTAGCTCTGCGATGGCGGTGTTATCGTCCTGCCTATTTAGGTAGGCTTTGCCCAAAATAAAATGGAGCTCTGGGCTGTCGCCGCCGACTTCGATCAGTTCTTTCAGTGCGCGCTCGTCGAGCGCTTCGTTCAGAGGATTTTTCTCAGCGTTGTGCGCGGCGATGCCCAGCACGTACAAATACATCACGTCTCCCGAGCGCTCTTGCCACAGCGGCTCGAGCGTGGCCACGGCGTCGGTGTAGCGCTCGGTAAAAACCTGGCAAAGTCCCAAGAGGTAGCGCGCCTGCGCATTTTCCGGCTGCTCACGGACCACTGAGGTGAGCGGCGCAATCGCGCCAGGATAGTTCGCGCGGCGATATTCCACCAAACCAATGTTCAGTCGGATGCCGGCCATTTTCGGATCGAGCTTCTCAGCCTTCTGCAGTAGCGAAAGTGCCTGCTCCCAATCCTTGCGCCGCATGGCGATTACCCCGAGGTTGGCGTACGCCGCCGCCGAGCGCGGGTCGACGGAGAGAACCTTGCGAAAGGATTTTTCCGCGGTGGCCAGATCCCCGGATTGCAGCGCCGCCTGCCCTTGTGCAAACCACTCTTGCGGATCGATGCGCTCAGGGGTGGTCTGCGGCTGACCGGCGCGCGCTAGCTCCCCGGTTGCGGCAAGCATCGCCACACCCAAGCCGGCGGCCACCAGGACGTTGGATGGCGCGCGGCGAACCCTAGAGCCGCGAGATAGAAAAGCGCGGCGACCGCGCAGCTCACGGCGACCCTGCAAGGCGTCCAGCAATCCACGACAACACCGCAAAACACGCTCCGGCACGCCAATTCTTCCTCGCACCGCACCAATATAGCGTGAAATATCGCGGAGCCTCCGCGCCACTTCGGAATAAATGCGCTGCACGACCGTGGAGGCGGCGTAAGACAAATTTCCCATTGCGAAATTTCGCGCTTGACAGCCTAGTATAAATACAGTATTAATCCGTTTTAATAGCGCATTTTCGGGTGTGTTTTGCGAGCCGTCGAGGATCGCAGCAGGACGTGGAAACGGCCAGTTGGCCCGCGGCCTCAACCTTTTTCGGGTTGCGGCGCTTTCGCCAGTGGTGTGGTCGAGTGGCTTTCCGCAACTTGCTTCGTTCCGTGTCAGGAACCGGGGCAGTGAAAATTTCTCGGAGGTTTCACCGTGAAGGCCAATCTAATTCCTTCGAAGCGTCGTACCTATGCGCGCCTGCTGCCCTTGTGTGCCGCGCTAGTTTTGCTGTTGCTACCTGGCGTTCTGCGCGCTCAGGACACCGGATACATCGCTGGTACGGTGACCGATAAATCCGGCGCCGCCATCGCTGGCGCCAAGGTGCTCATCAGCACCCTAAGCGGGAACCTTAATCGCGAGACGGAAACGAACTCCGACGGCGCCTATACCGTCGCCGGTCTCCCGGGCGGCGTCTACAACCTCACCGTCTCCGCACCCGGTTTCCAAAAGTATGTCGCGCAGCGTGTCACCCTTGACGTCGCGCAAAAATCTCGCGTTGATGTCCAGCTCACTGTCGGCGTTATCACGCAGGAGGTCATCGTAAACGGGGAAGACGTCGCGCAGGTGGACACGCAATCGGCTGAAATTGGCACCACCATCACGGGCAAGCAAGTCGATAGGCTCGAACTGAATGGCCGCAACTTCACGCAACTGGTTACCTTGGCCACCGGTGTGGTCAGTCAAACGGGCCAGGACGAAGGCACCGTCGGCGTCAACGGCAACGTGGCTTACAGCATCAATGGCGGCCGCACTGAATACAACAATTGGGAAATCGACGGCGGCGACAATATGGACAATGGCAGCAACACCACGTTGAACGTCTATCCC
>JBEKVU010000169.1:0-8450 GCA_049513775.1 Candidatus Acidiferrum sp. | reverse complement strand
CGGCAACGATAAAAATTCCTGAGCCAATCATGGATCCGACGACAATCATGGTGCCGTCGAACAAACCGATGGCGCGGACAAAGCCTTTTTCGCTTGAGGGTTGCACAATCGGCGGGGTCGGCGTTGTTTCGGGCATAGAGTGATCAGCTTAGCCGAACATCCGCGTCTGTTGCTGGAGAGCTTGGGGATTTGTTTGGATCGTTGCGTTGCGGTAAACCATCGAGATGCACGATAAATTTCGCGGCACGCTCCGCAGGATCCGGAGCAAGCAAAATGTCGCTGATCACCGCGACGGAGTCCGCGCCCGCCGCAATAATTTCGGCGGAGCGCTCCAAGGTGATGCCGCCGATGGCGACGATTGGCTTGTCCGTTAAAGCGCGCGCGCGGCGCACTAATTCCGCGCCCACTACCGGATCGGGATTGGCCTTGGTGCGCGTTTCAAAAATGGGGCCGATGGCGATGTAGTCCGCGGAGGTAGCCGCTGCGTCGGTGAATTGCTCCAAATTGTGCGTGGAAACACCGACAAATTTTTCGGGACCAATCACCGCGCGCGCTTGCTTGCAATGCAAATCGTGCTGGCCGACGTGCACCCCGTCAGCGCCGGCGAGATACGCCACGTCAGGCCGGTCGTTCACAAAAAACAGCGCGTTGCGCTCGCGTGCCAACTCGGAGATAGCGCAGGACTTTTCCAGCAGCTCGCGAGCGCTGGCCTGTTTGTCGCGATGCTGCAGCAACGTTACTCCGGCGGCCAGCAAATTTTGCGCGCACTCTTTTTCAGATTGTTTTGTCTGCGCTTGGTTTAGCAATGAAGCATCAAGTATCACATACAGCCGGGGCAGGACAAGCCGCTTCACCGCTTATTTTCCGTTCGTTCCCAGCAATTTTTCGATGAAGTGCGTGTCGAAAGCGCCGGAGGCGAAATCCGGGTCTGCGAGGATGCGGCGCTGCAGCGGAATGGAAGTTTTGATCCCCTCGATGACAAACATTTCGAGGGCGCGCTTCATGCGGCCGATAGCTTCGGAGCGGTCGCGGCCTTTGACGATCAATTTCGCAATCATGGAATCGTAATAGGGCGGGATAACGGCGTCAGCATAGGCCGCGGAGTCCACGCGCACGCCGGTGCCGCCGGGCGCCTGAAAGGTGGTGATGCGCCCGGCGGACGGAACGAAGGTAATGGGATCCTCGGCGTTGATGCGGCATTCAATGGCGTGGCCCGAAAAATGAATCTCGCCGGTGGCGTCTTCCATTCTTTCGCCGGCGGCGATGCGAATCTGCGCTTTGATCAAATCCACGCCAGTGATCAGCTCCGTGACGGGATGCTCGACCTGAATGCGCGTATTCATTTCGATGAAATAGAGGGAGCCGTCTTCGTCCATCAAAAATTCGACAGTGCCGGCGTTGGTGTAACCAATTTTTTGCAGGGCCCTGGTTACCTTGGCGCCGAACTCTTTGCGGCGTTTGGGATCCATGGCGGGCGACGGTGATTCTTCGAGTAATTTCTGGTGGCGGCGCTGGATGGTGCACTCGCGCTCACCGAGATGGATTACTTTGCCGTGCTGGTCACCGAGCACCTGAAACTCAATGTGGCGGGGATGCTCGATGAACTTTTCCGCGTAGACGTCAGGATTGCCGAAGGCTTGCTGCGCCTCGCTGCGGGCGGTTTCGTAGGCATTCAAGAGTTCGTCCTGCTTGCGCACCACGCGCATGCCGCGTCCGCCGCCTCCGGCGACGGCTTTTAGAATTAGCGGATAGCCAATGTCGCTGGCGGCTTTGGCAAGCTGCTCCTCGCCTTCCACGATACCGGCGCTGCCGGGCACGGTCACCAGTCCCGCGGCGGTAATTTCGCGGCGCGCGCGGTCTTTTTCTCCCATCATTTCAATTACTTCGGGAGTAGGACCGATAAAAGTAATCTCTGAAGCTTCGCAGACTTTGGCGAAGTTGGCGTTCTCGCTCAAAAAGCCGTAGCCGGGATGAATGGCGTCCACATTGGTGATTTCCGCGGCGCTGATCACTTGCGGAATATTCAAATAACTTTCGCTGCTGCGCGCCGGGCCAATGCACACCGCCTCATCGGCAAAGCGCACGTGGAGCGAATTGCGGTCGGCTTCGGAATAGACCGCCACGGTGGCAATTCCCAATTCCTTGCAAGCGCAGATGACCCGGAGGGCGATTTCTCCGCGATTCGCTACTAGTATTTTTTGGAACATATTTTCCAAGACATAGGTGAGAGGCGCCGGCTACCGCTTGCGGCCGGGACGAACTCCAAACAGCGGCTGCCCGTACTCGACGGGCTGGCCATTCTCGACGAAGATGCGGACCACTTCTCCGCTGACATCGGACTCAATTTCGTTCATTAACTTCATGGCTTCAACGATGCAAAGCGTTTGCCCCATGTCCACGTGGCTGCCAACCTTCACGAAGGCTTCGGTGCCAGGGCTGGGCGATTCGTAGTACGTGCCTACGATGGGCGACTTTACGAGGTGCAAATCCTCGCTGGTGCGCGCTTCTGCTGCGCCAGCTCCGGCCTGCGCCGGCGCCGCGTGACCGCCGGCGGCCTGCGCCGCCGATAGAGGCGACTCGCCCGCAACGATAATCTCCGGCATGGCCAACCGCGGGGCGGTCAGAACCACTCCCGCAGCTGGCTTGCGCAGACGAATGCGCAGATCGCCGCGCGAGTATTCAAACTCCTCCAAATTGTGTTCGGTCATGAACCGAAGCAGCTGCTCAATCTGTTCGATTTCCGGGCTGGCAAACGACGGACTGCCGGTAGTTTTCGGGGACTTTTTACGTTTCATGCCTTTGTTAGATCTCGGTAAAATCCCGCGATATGCGGGTCAAAACTTCCGTGCGATTTCTGTGTACCGCTACATCGTCTTCAATGCGAATCCCGCCGACACCTGGAAAATAGACACCCGGTTCGATGGTAATCACGTTTCCCGGCTCAAGAATCCCGGTCTGCCCGCGCGCTACCCGGGGATCCTCGTGTACTTCGAGCCCCAGGCCGTGCCCGGTACTGTGCACGAAGTAGCGGTCAAGCTTGTGCCTGGCCAGGACCTTGCGCGCCGCAGAGTCTACTTCCCCGCAGCTGGCCCCGTTCTGGACCGCGGCGATGGCGGCCTGCTGCGCCTCCAGCACCCCGTGATACCAGCCGCGCACGCGCGACGGAGCCCGTCCTACATAGTACGTTCGGGTGATGTCGCTGCAATAGTGCGCGAGTATAGCACCCAGGTCTAGCACCACCAACTCATTTTTCCTCAAGCGTTTGGCGGTGGCGCGCGCGTGGGGCAGTGCGGAGCGCTCGCCGAACGCTACGATGGTTTCAAACGCTGTTCCTGAGGCGCCGCGCTTCTTCATCTGGTACTCGATCTCGGCGGCCACCTCAAATTCTCTCACGCCTGGCTTCAACAAGCGAGCCGCCGCGGCCATGACTTCGTCGGCGACGAGGGCTGCACGGCGCATTACCGCCAGTTCCGTGGGATCTTTGCGCGTGCGGAGGCCCGCCACAAGGCCGTTGACCGCGCGCCACGCCACGTGCTTCCCTGTCGCGCGCACGAGTTCCGCGTGTTGGGCCACGGTAAGCTGGCCGGAGTCAAACCCCACGCGGCGGCCGCCTCCGGCACGAAGAAATTTGCCGGCTGCGGGGTACAACGGTCCGTCTTGCGGCACAATTTTGACGCCTTGGGTCTCGTCTCTGGCTTGCGCCACAAAACGCCCGTCGGTCACCAGCGAGGCGCCCTTCCCGGCTTCTCGCGAGATCACCAACGCACCCGAATCGCCGGTAAATCCCGTCAGGTAATACCAGTCCGCGGGATGGGTGATTAGCAGACGGTCGAGCTTCTCTTCGGCCAGGCACTTTTGCAGAGCACGCCGGCGGTTCGCGAAATTTTTATGCATGGATGATTTTATCGCTAAGTCGCGATCCCCAGGTAGCGGAGGACCATCGTTGGTAGCTCAAGTAGCAATTTAGCCTCAGCGTCTTCGACCAGCCGAGACACACGCGGCAGCACCAACACGCCGCGGGCAGCGACCCCGACCATCATCAGGGCAAATGGCACCGCGCGGTCCGGATCGGGATGACGGATCTCGCTGCGGCGTGTAAGCAGCAACTCGGTGGCCGTGCGAAAGACCTGTACCTGCAACTCTTCGCTCTTGCGCACGAACGCCGGGTCGGGGTGCTCGAGCGTGAAAAACGTGATGGCGCGCAACAGCCCGCGATGGTGAGTGTGGCCGTGCAGGGTCATGCCGATCAGGCACTCGAGCATCTCCTGCAGGGACTTGTTCTTCCATTGCTCAGGCACGAGCAAATCACGGGCGTAGCGGTAATTCCCCTCGAGGGCCCGCAGGCAGACCTCGCGCAGCAAGGCATCCTTATCGGGGAAGCGGCGATAAATCGCACCGGGGGTAAGCCCAGCCTGCTTGGCAATGCGGGGAATGGTGGCGCCATCAAGTCCATGCTCATCCAGCACTTCGACGGCGGCGCGCAGCAGGCGCTCGAGAGACCTGCGACTGCGTTCCTGGCGCGCGGGGAGGACGGTGGCCGGCATCGAGGAGATATTCTACAAGAGTGGCTTGACAAAACGTAAATGTAAATCTACATTTACGTTTATCATGCATCCCCTAATTCTTACTACCCTTATCTGCCACCTCTTGGCAGCCTGGGTTCTTCTCGTGGCTCCCTGGATGGCGCGCCGCGGCTACCGCAAGGCCCAGCGGGAAACGGCTGCCGATCCTCTGGCGAAAGTGCGTCTGTTTCGCAAGGTGGTGCGCAAGCAGTGGGTGCTCATCGCCATCATCGGCGGTTTGTGGCTGTTCGGCGGCATCTCGGGCGCACAACTCGGAATACGCCTTCCTTATTCCTGGCCAATTACGTTGGGAGCCTCCGCGGCGATTCTGGGTTTCTTCGTCTGGTCGGCGCTTCGCCTAAGGGCGAAGGCCGATAAAATCCGCGAGAAAATGAAGGATCGCGCCGGCATGATGCTCCCGGGCTCGCTCGAGGAACTGCGGTGGTTCGCGGTGATGAGTTTCGGAGCGGGAATCGCCGAAGAATTGCTTTGTCGCGGGTTCCTATTTTACTACCTAAGCCTGTACATCCCTGGCATCAATAGCTGGGAACTGATGGTGCTCACTTCTTTGTTGTTCGGCCTCGCGCATCTGTATCAGGGATGGAAGGGCATTCTGGGCACTGGGGTGGCCGGCGTGATTCTTGCCGGGCTGTACGTGCTGACGGGCAGCTTGTTCCTGCCGGTGCTGGTGCATATCACGGGGAACATGCGTGCGGTGGTGATCTTTTGGCCGAAGACGGCTGCGGCGATGACGCCCCAGCAAGCAACATAAAACAAAAAAGAGGAGACCAGAGTCTCCTCTTTTTTTGAAAGTTGGACAGTCCTTCCGGATTGTCTGGATCTTACCCCGGAATAATGCGCGGGGTCAGGAAGAACAGCAGTTCCTGCGAGGTCACGTTGACGGTGGTGCGTTTGAACAGGTTGCCGATCAGCGGCAAGCTGCCAACGAAGGGAACCTGCTGAATGTTGAGGGTCTGCTGGGAAACGATGATGCCGCCGATGACCACGGTCCCGCCGTCCGCGACGAGCACCTTGGTCTCCGCCGACTGCGTATCGAGCGCGGGGATGCCCATAACACGAGGAATACCGGTATCGATCTGGGTATTTTCCACCAACACGTCCATGAAGATGGTGCCCTCCGCGGTGATTTGCGGGGTAACTTCAAGCTTCAGCACCGCGTCGATGAACTGCACCGAAATGGTGTTGTTGATGGTGGTCTGGATGGGGATCTTGGTACCTTGTTTCACCGTCGCTTTTTCGTTGTTTTGCGTTACGACGCGCGGTTTCGAGAGCAGTTTGCCGACGCCCTTGGCTTCCGCCGCGGTGATGTAAAAGTCAATGGCGAAGTTCGGCGAGCGATGCGAGAAGCCGAAGCCGCTGGTAGGTGAACCAGCGCTCAAGTTGGTGTTGAGCGGAATACCGGTGGTGATGCCGTTGCCGGAAGTGCCACTACCGTTTCCGACCGTGACAGGTGAGGCAGGAATGCCGGAACCGGTGGTTACACCGCTGCCGCCAACCGCCGGGTCGCCGCTAAAGAGTGAACGGCCACCGGTGGTGGTTCCCGCAAATCCCAACTCCGTGCCGATGTCTTGTGCAAAAGAGCGCGATGCGGCGACCACGCGCGCTTCGATTTCGACCTGCTGCGACTTGCGGTCCAACTGGCGGATGAGGTTGTCGATGGTCGGGATGACCTGCGGGATGTCGCGGATAATCAACTGGTTCGAGCGATCGTCGGCCAGAATATCGCCGCGCGAAGAGAGAAACTTTTTCAGGGTGTCTCTCATGCTCGAAGCTTTGCCGTAGCTGAGCACGCGCGTGACGGTCACGGGCGTGGTGGCGTCGGCTTGGGCCTTTTCGAGGTCGCGAACCGTCTCCGCTTCCTTCTTCAAGGTGTCGCGGGTGGCAATACGCAAAACGTTGCCGTTGAGCTGTTTATCGAGCCCGTTATTCTGCAGTACGATGTCCAGTGCCTGATCCCACGGCACCTCGTCCAGCACGATGGTCAACGTGCCCTTCACGGCCGGATCGAGTACCACGTTCAAGCCGCTGATTTCATGAATCAGGCGGAAAAAATCGCGGAGATCCACATCCTTGAGGTTCACGGAAATTGGTTCGCCGCTGTACTTGCCGGTCGGCGCCGTGGTGCTGCCGGATTGGGTTGCCAAGGTCGAGGCCGCAGTGTTGGCTTGTTGGATGGCCTGCTGCGCCGCTTGCTGCACCGAGCTATCCGCCGGGCGGGCGGGCTGACTGTCGCTGAACGAGGCCAGCAAGAAAGACGGTTGCGTCAATTCATTGGGCAAGGCGAACTTGGGCGCCGAAATTTGCAGCCTGCGCGCCGAACGTGTGGCATCGACCCGTGGGCTGGTAGCCGCATAGTGAAATTGCGGGCGAGCAGCGGGTTCCTCCACGGCACTCACATTGGACGTGGAACTCGTGGTTGCCTTAGCCGAAACTTCCGGAGCCGTGGGCTGCACCTCAAAATAGATCACCACCGCCGCACCGTCGTGCGCGATTTGATACGGCGCCGCGCTGGTCAGGTCAACTACAATGCGCGCGGTATCCGGCCGATACTGCCCAAGCCGCACGCCCCGCACCGGAGCCGCCACGCCAGGGATCAGCGTTTTATCCACGTGCAACCGTGCGCCGGCAAAATCTAGCACCAACCGCTCGGGGCTTTGCAGCCGCGCCGCGTGCACCTCAAGCTTGCCCTCGCCTTCAACGCGCACTGCGGCGCGCTGCGGAGCTTGCGTGATGGCCACGCTGGAAATCACGGCGGCGGTCGCGCTGATGCTCGGCGCACCGCCAGGTTCGACGGTCTGCGCCAGAACTGGGCTGGCCGCCAGCGCCAAATTCGCAAGAATCAAGCAGCCATACCGTAGGGCCGGCCGGGTCGTCTTCATTGCTGTTCTCCTGCACTCGAGTAAATTCGTTTGTTCACTTGGCGTTCCACGGGCTTTCCAAAAGCGTCCTTGCCCACTTCATTGAACGAAACGCCATCCATCGCAATCTTTTCCACTTTGCCGTCGAACAGCTGATCGCCTTCGCGCAGGAAGTAAGTGCGCGATTGCGGGTTGGTGACCATGGCGATCATCCCGTTCGAGGAGCGCACGATGCCATCCAGCCGCAGCGTGCTCACTTGCAGGCCGGCTTTGCCTGGCGGAAGATTCTTAGAGGCCGCCGCGAGCGCTTGCTGCCGTCCGACCAGCGACTCGAACGGATCGCGGCGCCCGGCTTTGCTTTCGCCCTCCGGTCCCGCTTCGCCGTCGGCCGGTTTCTCGGTGGCTTTGGCGGCAACCGGCTTCGTGGTCTTTTTCGTCGTGGATTTTTTCGCGGACTTTCCCGCCGATTTGGACGCCGGCGGCGCAGCGGGCTGCGTCGTCTGCGCCAGCAAACCGGGGGCGGTCGCTGCGAGTAAAATCCCTAGGATGAGAGTGTTCACAAAACGCATAGTTCGCTCATTCCCGCTTAGGGTTTTCCAGCCGCTGCGCCTTTGCCTTTGGCCCCTGTGGGAGCCGCGACCTGGTCAGCAGGCTTGGTGAAAAATGTGGTTGCCGTAAAAACCGCGGAGACCGTGGTTCCCGGTCGCGTCGGATACTTGAGGCCCTTGCTCGCGTCGGGGTCCGTAAACGTCAGGTCACCGACATTGATAATTCTGGACAAGCGGCTCAAGCGCTCGAAGAAGTCGAGCATGTTGAAATACGGTCCATCCGCTTGCAGTTCAAACGGCATTTCAAAGTGATATTCCTTGGAAACGATGGCTTGTGCGGTCAGGCGGCGCAGTTGAATGTTCGAAGCGCTGGCCGCGCCCTGCAGCAGGCGGATAAATTCGTCGGTGTCTTTCTCATCCGGCACGATGGTCTTGAGCGTATCGAGTTGTTTGGATAGCGC
>JBEKVU010000168.1:0-8465 GCA_049513775.1 Candidatus Acidiferrum sp. | reverse complement strand
TATGGACATGCGCTCTTGAAATTCAGCCGCGAAAATCATTTCAAGTATCCGGCCAAGCCCTGGCCTGTGAACGCCGGGCAGCAGCGGCTGGCCGCGGCGGGAAGCGTGCGCGCGTGACCGATTTCTTTCTGGTGGCGTGGGTCAGCGCGCTCATCGAGATCACTCGCCTCCGCTGGATGCTAGGCGCAGGCCGGCGCTGGGCTCCGGGCGAAAAGCTGCGCCTGCTCTTTGCCGGATACAACGGCACGCGCAATACCGGCAGCGACGTGCGCGTGCAGGAAATGCTGCGTCAGGTGCGCCATGTACTCGGCGCCGCGAATGTCGATTTCAGCGTAATGTCACAGGATTTTGCGCTCACCCGCGGCTATTTCGAAGGCACGCGGCAAGTTCACCTTCCGGACATGTTTCCGCCCTTCCTGTACCGCGAGGTACGCGCGAATCACGGCGTCGTCGCCTGCGAAGGCTCGATGTTCAAAAGCAAGTTCGCCAACGCGCTGACCACCATGATGATCGGCTCGCTCGGTCTGGCCTCCGCGGAAAATAAATTGTCGGTGGGATACGGCGGAGAAGCCGGCCACATGGATCGCGTGGTCGCGGACATGTGCGCGCGCTACGTGCGCGATTCGCTGGTGATCACCCGCAACGTCGAATCACAGAAGCTCTTGAGCCAGATGGGCATCCCCACCGAGCTTGGGACGGACACGGCCTGGACCTTCGAGCCGCGCGAGCCGGAATATGCGCAACGCACCCTGCGCCAAGCGGGCTGGGATGGCAAGACTCCCATTCTTGTGCTCTGTCCGATTCACCCGTTTGTATGGCCGGTGAAGGCTTCCATCGTCAAGTATTTGGCCAGCGTCACTACCGGAGCCTACAAAGAAAGCCAGTATCGCACCGTCTATTTTCACGAATCCGGCGCGGAAGTGGATCGCAAATACAAGCACTACATTTCCTCGTTCACCAACGCCACGAAAGCTTTTTGCGAACGCCATCGCGTTTTTCCCATTCTCGTAGCCATGGAGAAACTCGATGCCGTCGCCTGCCGGGACATCGCCGCGAGCATTCCCGACACGCCGATCTTTACCTCCGCCGAATACAATATGTTTGAGCTGGTGTCGATTTTGCGCGCGTGCACTTACATGGTCTCTTCGCGTTACCACGGCATCGTGACGTGCATGCCCAGCCTGGTGGCTTCCGCCGGCGTCACCATGGATGAGCGCATTCGCAATTTAATGCGCGAGCGCGGACACGCGCACCTATTTCTCACCGTCGAAGACGCCGACCTCGAACCCAAACTTTTACAAGTGATGGAAACACTGGTGGCCGAAGCGGACGCGGTGCGCGATGGCATCGGCCGCACCGTGGTGCGCAA
Source organism: Candidatus Acidiferrum sp. (assembly GCA_049513775.1). Classification (GTDB taxonomy): domain Bacteria; phylum Acidobacteriota; class Terriglobia; order Acidiferrales; family UBA7541; genus Acidiferrum. The sequence continues at coordinate 7,096 of JBEKVU010000168.1, read as the reverse complement.
CCTGAAAGTGATGGCGCGCATGGGCACCTATCTTGAAAGCGCCATGCAGCAGACATATCCGGAGTTTCCGCTGCGCCAAGGCGTTCTCTCCTGGGAAGATTACCTGCCGCCGCTCAGCGAAAATCTCGTGCAGCTTGCGGGGCGTTACGATTCGAGCGCACCCGCACTGCAACAGCACACCGTGGCGGGAACCGCGTCGCGATGATCGCTGCGCTCCTGAATCCGCGTTGCACCACGTAAGCCCATGGCCAATTTTATCGAAAACATTTTCGCTCAGTTGCTGCGCGCGGGCAGTCACGTGGTTCTGCGCGAAGTTCACGGCGAGGAATTTGTCAGCGTAACCGGCAGGGAATTGTTGCAACAGGTGCACCGTGTTCGTGTCTTTTTGCAAAGCGCGGGACTGCGGGCTGGCGATCGTTGCGCGCTGCTAGCGTCCAATTCCATCCGGTGGGCGGCCTTCGATCTGGCGATGATGGCCGAGGGAATCATCGTCGTTCCGCTGTATGTGCGCCAGGCGCCCGCCGAACTAGCCGCCATGATGCGCGATTGCCAACCCGCGCTGCTGCTCACCAGTGATGCACAGCTCGGTGAAGCCGTGGCCGACACCTGGAGCGATCCGCAAGGACGAACAAATGCACCGCCGCGCTTGTTTCTTGAGGACGTGCTGGGAACTCCGGCGCATTCAGCACAAGCGGAGGAGCCGCAAGCGGGAGCGGCGCGAGCACCGGATGGCGCATTTTCGCCCAAGGACCGCGCAGACACGGATCTGGTAACCATAATTTATACCTCGGGCACCTCCGGTGAGCCCAAGGGCGTCTGCCTCAACGTCGCCAACGTCACCTACATGCTGTCCTGCACCACGCAGCGGTTGAATCAGCTGATGGCCACGAATGCGGCGCCTGTATCCGGGCAGCAGCCCGACCGCATCGTCCACTACTTGCCGTTCAATTTTTGTGCGTCGTGGATTGCGTTGCTTTCGTTCCTGTCGCGTGATAGCACCGTCACGCTTTCCACCGATCTCAACCGTCTCGTCGACGAAATTGCGCTCGCGTCCCCGCACTATTTTCTCAACGTTCCCACCCTGCTTGAGCGCGTCAAGCGCGGCGTAGACGCTGCCTTTGCGCAGCGGCCCGCGGCCATTCAATGGCTCTTCGCTCGTGCCCGCACAGCCTGGCAAAGGAAAGGCAGCGGTGAAGGCACGATGCTGGATCGTTTTTGGCTGCTGCTTGGCCGCCGCGCTATCTTCAACAAGATAAAAGCGCGATTCGGAGCCCATCTCCGCGCGCTGATCTGCGGCTCCGCGCCTCTGACGAAGGAAACGCAGGAATTTTTTGAAATGCTCGAAATCCCGGTTTTGCAAGTCTACGGACTAACCGAAACCACCGGCATCTGCACCATGGACGACCCGCGCGCGCCCGTAGAAGCCGGCTACGTCGGACCAGCAATCCCCGGCCTTGAAATGAAAATAGCGGAGAACGACGAAATCGTGGTCCGCGGCCCGAATGTTTTCTCTGGCTACTGGAATCGCCCGGAAGAAACCGCGCGCGCCCTGCGCGACGGCTGGTTCCACACCGGGGACCAGGGCGCGCCAAACGCGCGCGGCAACTGGCGCATCAGCGGACGGCTGAAAAGTCTTATCATCCTGAATTCCGGCCACAACGTCGCGCCTGAGCCCATCGAAGAAAAAATCGCCGAGCATCTGCCGCAGGCGCAACAAGTGGTATTGGTCGGCAATGGCCGCGGCTATCTCTGCGCGCTAATAACCGGCGTAGTTCAGCGTACTGACGCGCAGGCGGCCCTCGATAAAGTGAATCCCGAATTGCCGCACTATCGCCAGATTCGCAACTTTGCGATTCTGCCGGAGGCCTTCACGCCAGAAAGCGGCTTGCTGACGGCCATGGGCAAAGTCCGCCGCGACGCCATCAATTCCCGCTTCGCAAACGAAATAGCCGCCATGTACGAAAGCACGAAAACTCCAGCTCTTTCCGCGGCGGCGCAGCGATGAAGCAATTTAGCGGCAAAGCGCTGCGTTGGGAATGGCGCGAGGGCATCGTCGAGCTGACGCTTGACCTCGCGCCCATCAACGAAATCGGCACCGTCATGATCGCCGACCTCGAGCAGTTCGCCGCAGCTATCCCGGTGCTCTCGCCGGAAACATCCGCGTGTGTCATCCACAGCGCGCGCAAAGAAGGCTTCTGCGCCGGCGCCGATTTGCGCGAGCTCTATCGCGGTGCCGAAGCGCTCGAGGAGAAAGAACGCATTGCTGGTGTCAGAAATTTTCTCGAGCGCATCCACTCCGTCGCCAACGCCATCGACGCCGCGCCCTTCGTTACCATCGGCGCGGTGCACGGCGTCTGCTTCGGCGGTGGCTTCGAACTAGCGCTGCTTTGCGACATCATCGTCGCCGATAAAATGGCCCGCTTCGCTTTCCCCGAATTGCGCCTCGGTCTAATCCCCGGCTTCGGCGGCGTCCCCCGCCTAAAGCGCGACGTGGGCAACGCCTTCATCCGCGAACTGCTGCTAACCGGCCGCACGGTAAACGCCACACGCGCGCACGCCGCGGGATTGGTCGCACAACTCGCCGCCGAAGGCGAATCCCTAAAAGTCGCCCGCCTGATGGCCGCCCAAATCGCCAAGTTCGACCCCGGCACGCGCGCCGCCGCTAAAAAATTCATCAAGCCAATTCCCCACCACGAGCTGCGAAAAGAGATCGATCTCTTCTGCGAACTCTTCGCCCGCCCCGCCGTGATGGCCGCCCTAAAAAAGTTCGTCGAAGCCACCGACGCCATGCCCTACCTGCCTTAGCTAAGTAGATTGTCGGTCCCCCATTAGCTGGCCTGACTAGGCGCAATCAAAGCTAATTGAAAAGCGAGAAAATCTCGCAAGCGCGTCGGTCGCCGGGTCACCCGCATCGACGTGAGCTTTCTTCCGATTCGGGGATGCAGAGTAAAGCTGCTTTCCCAAAGGAAACACCCCCGCCGTCGATCGCCACCATCCGCTTCGCGCCCTTGTCCCGCTTGGTTTTTCCGACTTTGCAGCCCCTTTTTTCGCCGGAGCGAAACTGCCGTCCAGAAACGATTCGCTCGAGTCGAGTGGCTCGCGTTGCTTCAGTTCCGCCAGGAAGGTAAGCCAGACTCCTTGCTCGTCCCAGTCCCGAAGTCGCCGCCAACACGTTGCCGGTGAGGGAAACTCGTCGGGCAAATCCTGCCAGCGAGCGCGGGGGCGTTTCAGAAGCAAGGGACTGGAAGGTCGGCGGGTCGGTCGCAAGTTGCTGGCTTTACCGGCGGATCGCGTCGTTATGGTTCCGTGGGCCACGGGAAGATACGTTCGCCAGTGGGTGGAAGACCCGCAGGTTTGGCAGCAAAAGGGTCTACCTGCTCGAGTCGTCCTTCTGCGGCGCGATTGATCGTGGACGGTCGCGGTTGGCTGCTAACGGGTGATCGTCACTCAATCGATACGGCCGAATATTCTTCGACATACTTTTCGCCTTCACATCCATAGTACGGGCAAGTACGTGCGACGAAATCGACGTCATAGCGCACAACTCCAGCGTGCCAGCAACCGATCAGAAACTCAGGAAAGGTGCTGTTCCCGGCTTGGTCTGTTCGCAGCGCAGCGATAAGCGCCTCCCGGTTAAATCGTGGCACGTCCGCCGTGCCAGACAATAGGGAAACACCCTGCGTAACCACCGGCCCTTCTTGCGTCAAGTACACGCTCTGGCACGCGGGCAGAAACCACTCGTTGCGCGTTATCCCGGCGCGCCGGAGAGTCTCAGCCAGATACGGGAAACCGCCGACTTTTGGTCGGCCCGCCGTGGCTCGCTGCTCGGCTGCTTGCAGGTTTTCAATGGCTTTGCTCACTGAAGTCTCCTTTCACCGGTGCGAAATACTATCATTCGTTCACCACGCCCTTGCAACGCACAGATCCGAAACTGGCCGGCTTGCGCGTTTCGACGAATCGCCGTCCTCTTGCTAGAATGAAGCTTCAGCAATCGGAATATCGTAACCAGGCTGAATCGCTATTTCGCGCCGACTTGGACGGACTCGCATGCCGCGTACACTAGACCAAACCACACAAGAAGTTCTCGACCTGGCCACGCGCCACTTTCAAGTTCCACCGGGCACGCTCGCCCCTTCCGACGATTTCTTCCGCAAACTCGGCATCAACAGCCTGCAGGCCCTCGAACTGCTATCGCGCCTCGAGAATCATTTCTCCATCGAACTTCCCGACTACGAGATGCAGGGCGTAAGCGACTTCCACACTCTCGCCGAGCGGATCCAATCCCGCCTGTAATGCTGGATCTCTCCAAATACCAATCCATCGGCGGCGCAGTGCACGACGCGGTGCAAAAATTCGCGAGCGAAATCTGCCTGATCGAAGCCGACCGCGACCGCGAAAACCACCGCCTCACCTATCGGGAATTCGATGAACGCGCCAAGCCCCTAGCCAAGGCTCTGCAGGACGCCGGCTTTGCATCCGCCGATCGCGCCTCGATCATCATGACCAATCAGTCCAAGTGGCTGATCTCCGCCTACGCCATTTTTCGCAGCGGCGGGATTCTCGTTCCCCTGGACTATAAGCTCACCGCCCCGCAGCAATGGGATTTGCTGCGGCATTCCGGCGCATCGGTGCTGATCACCGAATACCCGATCTGGCGGCAGCTTGCCGCGGCTAAAGATGGCCGCGCCTCGTGCACCAACCTGCGCTTAATTTTAGTCACCGAAGCCCCAGCAAACGTCGATCTCTCCGGCGCGCAACGCTGGGAAGAGTTTCGCGCCGCAGGCGATCCAGCCTTGATAAAGCGCGAACGCAAAGACGTCGCCAGCATCGTCTACTCCTCCGGCACCGGCGGCCAGCCCAAGGGCTGCATGATGACCCACGACAACTATCTCGAGCAGTGCGTCGCGCTCACTTCTCTGTATCCGTTTTGGCCCGGCATGCGTTACCTCAGCATCCTCCCAACAAATCACGCCATCGATTTCATGGTCGGCTTCTTCGGGCCGTTCACCTGCGGTGCCACCGTCGTCCATCTGCGCACGCTGCGCCCCGAATTCGTCCGCGAGGCCTTTCCGAAATACAAAATCACCTACGTTAGCCTGGTGCCGCTGGTGCTTAGGAATCTGCAAAAAGGTTTGCAGGCGCGCTTTGCGGAGTTGCCCCAAGGCAAACGCAAAATGTTGAATCTGCTGATCGGCGTCAATAAGAAGCTCACCAAAAGTCATCCCCGTCTTTGGCTCAGTCGGCGCCTTTTGCCGCAAGTACACCGCGCTTTCGGCGGCGAACTACGCACCATCATCGTCGGCGGCGCGTTCACCGATCCCGAAACTCTGCAATTTTTCTACGACCTCGGCATTCCGGTAGCCAATGGCTACGGCCTCACAGAAGCCGGCACCGCCATCACCGTCAACGACCTAAAGCCGTTCCGCGCGGACACCGTCGGCAAACCGCTTCCCGGTATGCAAGTGCGTATCGCCAATCCAGATGCTTCCGGCATAGGCGAAGTCACCGTGCGCAGCAAAACAATCATGTCCGGCTACCTCAACGAACCCGAGCTCACCGCCCGCTCGATCGTCGATGGCTGGCTGCAAACCGGCGATCTCGGCCAGTTTGACGGGCAGGGCCATCTGCACCTCGTTGGCCGCAGGCGAAACATGATCGTCACGGAAGAAGGCAAAAATATTTATCCCGAAGACATCGAGAGCGCCTTCGACAGCCTGCCCGTCAAGGAACTTTGCGTCTTCGCCGCCGACTACATCTGGCCCCGCCGTTCCATGCTCGGCGAGCAACTTATCCTGGTCATTCATCTCGAACCCGGTCAAAATCTCACCGACGAACTGCGTGGCGAAATTGTGAAGCGCAACAATCAGCTCCTGAACTTCAAACGCGTTCACGGATTGGTCCTGTTCGCGGACGATTTCCCGCGCAACGCCTCGCAGAAAGTCCTTCGGGATTCTTTGAAGGATCGTTTAGCAATACTGGACCGCGCAGCCGCCGTTCAGCCGTTGTAGATTATCTTTGTGGACTGTCGTTTTTGATTTGCTTTTGCAGTTGCCGTGACGCTCGCGCACCAAAAGGCAGACGCAACGCATGGAACACTTCATCGCCATCGTCAATCCCGCAGCTGGCGGCGGCCGCGCCGCAAAGCTCGCCGGCCCGAAGCTCGCGGAGTTGCGTGCACAAGGTCTGCAGTTGGACGTCATCGCCTCGAGCTCGCCCGGTCACGCCGCGCAACTCGCTCGCGAGGCCTACGCGCAGGGCTACACCCGCTTTCTTGCCGTTGGCGGTGATGGCACCGCGCACGAAATTCTCAACGGCATCTTCGCGGATGGCCCGCCTAAAAAACGCATCGCCTTGGGCTTTCTTCCTTTCGGTACCGGCAATTCCTTTCTGCGCGACTTCACCAAAGAAGGTGCCACCGCCTCGGTTGCCGCCTTGCTCGCCGGGCGTTCGCGTCCCATTGATCTTCTGCGTCTCACGCACCGCACCGGCGTAATCTATTCCTTCAATTTAGTTAGCGTTGGCTTTGCCGCCGACGTTGCCGCCCTCACCAATCGTTACTTCAAACCGCTCGGCCATCTTGGTTATCTGCTAGGCGTTCTTGTCCTCTTGGCGCAGCTGCCGCGCCGTGCCTTCCCGCTGCGCAGCGACGACGAAACCGAATGGGACACACGCCCGTGTCTCTTTCTTAGCCTCAACAACAGTAAGTACACCGGCGGCACCATGCTCGTCGCTCCAGATGCCCATCCCTCCGACGGCCTGATCGAATTCGTCCGCTGGGGACCGGTCAGCCGCGGCAAAGTGCTGTTCCTACTTCCGCGTCTTTACGATGGCTCGCACGTGAAACACCCGTTGGCTTCGCGCAAGTCCGTTCGCAAGATCGAATTCAATATCGGCCAACCGGTGGACGTCACCATTGACGGCGAGGTCTTCACTCTCGAATTGCTGTCGCTCGAAATTCTTCCCGCCGCAGTGGATGTCTACATATGAAGCGTCTCTGGGAGACGGTGCGTAGCGCATTACTCTGGGCCGTCACGTTGCTGCATTTTTTTACCGCTGTGCCGGTTCTGATTTTTCTCGCGATTTTCCTGGAACCGCG
>JBEKVU010000167.1:0-8494 GCA_049513775.1 Candidatus Acidiferrum sp. | reverse complement strand
AATCCCGCGATGGTACCCACGATGCGCAACAATCCGCGGCTAAATGTGGTAGTGAACTCCGGCTTCAGCACCAGCACCACGGTCATGGGCATCCAGTACGGGCGATGCCAATCATAGATGTTGCTGAGCGCGTGCCCCAGGGCATCGGCGGTGGCGACCATCACCGCAAGACGCACGGCGTGGCGAAACGCCGAAGAGCCTAGAGCGAGATTGGCGCGTAAGGTGACGAGCGGTCCGCGAAAACGCAGCCACCACGGCTGGCGTGCTTCCGCGGCGTCGAACGCCTCTTGCCCCGCGAACGTGGTGTGCGCCGCCAGATCCGTCACGGCGCGCAATTGTCCCGCCAATGCATCGATCTGGAACGCCGCAACGTTTGCCGACGCGGCGACAAAAGAAGTGGGTGACTCCGTAGTGTCGCTGGTGATCCGCTGCGCGAGGTGCCGTAATTCCGCGAAATCGTCACGCGTGTTGGCGAAAGTCTCCGTGGTCAACGCGCCGGCAACCGCGCGCAGCGCCAGCGCGGCTCGGCGCAAGGCCTCGTCCGCCACGGCGGTCGCTTGTTGACCTGCACTCTCGCGTTCCAGGCGCATACGCAATCGCGCCAGCATCAGCAAGCTCAAACGAATGCGCTCCGCCTGATTGAGCAGCGAACGATAACGCACTGCGGCAATCGAGGTGTCTTGACCGAGCGAAGAAAGCGCGGTCTGCGCCGCGTCGCTTTCGAGGCTAGCCGCCGGAGCCGCGGTGGCCTGCATGGGAGCTTCGGCAATGCCCGCCAGTTGCGAAAAGAACGTGGCTAGCGCGCGGCGCTCCGGCTCGTAACGCTGCACCGGCCAGAGTGCCACGCTCAGCGCCGCTTGAAACAGCCCTCCGCCGAGTGCCAGGACTCCGGAAATCATGGCTTGGTGCGTAGTGAGCGGCTGCGCGGCGTAAATAAGCAGCGTAACCACACTGATGACGCCCAAATCCGCCGCCGAAGTTCCTAGAACCACCAGCATTCCCGCCGCGAAAGCCCACAGCGAGGCGATTAGGATGGCCAGCGCGCTGTGCGGCCCGGAGATCGCGCCCGCGAATACTGCCATGGCGCAGACGATCGCCGAGCGCACCATGCGCCGGGCGCGTTGCGGGTACGGGTCGCTGCCATCGGAGTAAGAAACGTTGAGCGCTCCGCTGGCGACCACCAGCCCGCCGCGCGGCATACCCAACGCATAGCCCGCGATCAGCGGCAAAACTACGCCCGCGGCGTTGCGCAGCGCGCGATACGCCGAGACTTTCGTGTGATCGAATTTTGTCAGCACCCGCCAAAAAGATTGCGCAGCGCCGGCGAACTCGCCGCCCGGTTCGGACGTTACTTGTCCCGACGTTACCGTTTCTGACGTCCCGGGCCGGGCCGCGCTGGGCCGCGTTTCGGAGGGCGTCGAGGCTGGCGGTGCGGCGCTCATGGTTCCTCAGAGATGAATCCGGCCCAGACTCACAGGCTTCAGCATAAGCGAGAGTGTGGCCTGCGCGTAATGATTCTGGTGGCGAAATGGGGGATATAGAAAAACGCACGATGCCGTGACGGATGCAGTAGCGGCCGAGGCGTTTCGTGATGTTTAGCGAACCGCGAAAGGCGACCGGCCGGCCTCAGAGGCGGCCGCTAAAAAAGCGAAGTCAAAGTCAAAAGCAAACGGGGAGCGAGAATCAGCGGGCTCCGGTTTTCAGCGCGGGTAAGTTAAATGTGGGCGAGATTTCTTTGCGTTTCGCCCAATCGTGGTAGGTGTGGCACTCATAGCAACGTGATTCGGCGTGGTCTGGTCCGGGAGCGTGGCAGGTTTGGCAGGTGGCGATGCCCGGCATCAGCACATCCGTGGTCAGCGTGCTGTTCAGGGCTTGGACGTGGCAGCTCACGCAAGTGAACCCCGTGTGCGCCTGATGATCGAATTTGGCGTGCGGCATCCACTTGGCGGTGGTGTTGGACGGCGCTACGACCGGCAAGACGCTGGGCGCGGTAGCCACGGCAGCAACCACCGGGGTGCCGCTCACGAAAAGCGCATGGCACTGAATGCAGGTCTTGCGCCACAGCAGTTGCTCGGCGTCGGCGGTGCGCTCGGCAACCCACTGCGCGGGCGTCAGGATGCGCACTTCCGGCTGCGGCGCTCTTCCCGCCAGATCGCGATTCGGATCGCGCACCACGCGCACGTCGCCGGGATGCGCGGCGATATACTGAGTAAATTTCGCAATCAGAAAGGCGTGTACCACGTCCGGCTTGTCGTGCGGCACGCCCTCGTCGAAATGCTTGTCGAACGTGAGCAGATGGCACGCCGCGCACGCGGTCGCGAATTTCACCGGAGCCATCAGCTCGCGGCCGCTGCTTATGTTGTGAGGCGGCAACGCATCGGTGTGGAGCGCCAATAGCTCATCACTTGCTTTGTAGGTCGTACTCGCGGCGACATATTTCGCATCGCCGTAGGTCAAATCCGCCGGCGCTGCCGCGGGCCGGTGGCAATTGCCGCACTCAAGCTGGACCATCGGGCCGTTTGGTCCGCGCCGGATTAGTTTCATGTGCAGTTGGTGATTGAGCTTGATGGTGCCCGGGTCGGTGGGCTTCCTTCCGCCGTCGGTGCGCACCACGGCGAATTGCGGGTGACCGTCGGAAAAGCTAAGAATGGCGTTGGAATAGTTGGAGGTGCCGCCATTTGTTTTCAAATCGGAATGGCATTGCGCGCAATTTTCGTTGCTGGTGGCGAGCAGATTGATTCTGCCGCGATGCTCGTTGTGGCATTCCGCGCAGGCGACTTTCTTGATGGCCACGTGATGATGAACGGGGCCGTCATGGCAATTGAGGCACGCGCTGTCTTCCGCTTTTTCCATGAAGACGCCGGCCTTTTGTACGTGGCATGCGGCGCATTGATTGACCAGCACGGCGTGCGCTCCGGCCATGCGGCCGCTGCTGTACACGCGCGAATCCTTGGCGACCACCAGCCAGACAATCCACGCCAGCGCCAGCGCGGGAAGTAGGATGACCAGCGCGAGCCGGAGGCGCTTGAGCGGCGTCGACCGTTTGAAATAGTTCAGGTCAATGCGCTGCGCGAGCTTTTTGGTTGTGCGTGTGCGTGCCAAAATTTTTTCCGAAAACCCTTTTCAAACAAAACTTTCCACCGAACCGGGGCCGCTTGCTAATAACGCAACGCCATCACCGCGTGCATGGCGCCGAGCAAAATCAACGCCAGCGAAAGCGGAATATGCACCAGCAGCCATAGGTGCAGCCAGTGATGCAGCTGTTCCTGCTTGCGCAGCTGGCGCGCTTCATCGCAGATATCTTCGAGGTCGGCAAGTGTGCCGTGGGCCGTGGCGGGCAGCATGGTGCGCACACCGGCGAAGGCCAGCTTGGCTTTATCCGGGCGGCCGAGGATGAGGCGATGCTCGCTGGGGTGATCGAGGAACGGGCGCACTTCATTAATGTAAAAGCGGCGCAAAGGCGCGCTCTCTTCTTCGGTGAGCAAAATAATTTCGGGCGCGGGGGCCACGGCGGTGCTGGTGGCGGCGACGATGGCGGGCGCGACCATTCCGCGGGCGCCTGCTGCGGCAGCCAGCGGACGCATGGCGGTGAATCCGCCGGCGCGCTGCGCGGCCTCTTCCTTGTCGCGTGCAAGCCCGAGCGCGCCGCAAACGGATTCCACGTCGCGATCCGCTTCTTCGCGCAGCAGCTTACGTACACTGCCGATTTCGTCGTAGATGGTTTCGAGCGGGACGTCCGTAGTCATCAAGCGTGGCAGATAATTTTGCAGAATCGCGCCAAACAAGCCGCTGCCCACGGTGATAATCAGTAACCACATCAACACCTGCGTCATGGTGCCGCCAAAGCGGAAGCCGCCGTGGTAGAGAATCATCGGCAAGCTGAGTAGGCCGAGCCAAAGATGGCCACGCATCCAGGCTTGCGCGCGGCCAACACGCCAGACGGGGACGCGTTTGCGCGCGCCGAGCAGCGCCGCGAAAATCATGAACGCAAAGCCGGTGATGCCGAAGGTCAGTCCCACCTCGCTGCCGCCGCTGGGCCGCGGTGTGGCGTTCAACGCATAAATAATGTAGCCAACGGTCGACGCCACGAAAATAATCAGCGAAGCCAGGCCCCACGCGCGTTGTGACTTGTCCATGTGCATAGAATTATTTTGTGGACGCCTGGCCGATCATGTCGGCAAAAAAGGTTTTGGGATCAACGCGATGCGCGGCATCGTGCGGGCACGCGTAGACGCAGCTCGGCTCTTTAAGATGAGTGCACAGGTCGCAGGAAGTGGCTTTTTGCTTGATGGCCGCTTTTTTGCGCCCGGCATGTTCGGGATCGTCGACGATCACTTCAAAGGGATGCAGGTTGATGTTGCCGTACGGACAATTCCGCGCGCACAAGCCGCAGCCGATGCACCAGTCTTCGATGATAACTTCGAGCGAATTGCGCCGCCGAATGGAGCCGACCGGGCAGCCCACCATGCATAGCGGATCACGGCACTGGCGGCAACTCGTGGCCACGAGATATTGATCGAAACGCAAGCCGTCGCGCACCAGGCGCGTCACGCCATCGTGGGCATCCGCGCAGGCGTTCACGCAGGCGTCGCAACGCGTGCAATTTTCAAGGTCCAGCACCAGCAAGCTCTGCGCTTCCATCAAGCCTTGCGAGAGGAATTGATCGATGGGTACGCTGTGCAGCATCTGCATGCGCTGCTGATTGGCGAGCTGCCGCTCTTCGGCCACCGCGGCCAAGCCTGCGCGCACGGTAGGGAAGCGTTCGATCATCTGGCGGAAATCGTCGCCGGAAATACGCACCACTTCCACGTGATCGAGCGCAGTACAGGTGGCAGTGCGTACGCCGCCGCCGAGCAAGCCAATTTCTCCAAAGTAATCGCCGCGCGAAAGATACGCGAGCACCAGTTCGCCGCCGGGATAATTCTCCGAGATTTTCACGAAGCCGATGCGCACCAGGTAGAAACAGTCCGCCGCATCGCCTTGCCGGGTGATCATTTGCCCCGGCGAGTAGCGCTGCAATTCCACGCTTTCTTTTAGGTGCTCGATGAAGTCCGGCGCCAAATCCGCGAACATCGGCACGCCGCGCAAGTGATTTTCGAGAGCACGCCGCCGGTAATTGGCGTCGATCTGCGCGCGGAAAGATTTGTTCTTCAGCATGATGTCCAAGACGTTGCGTAGCATTTCGTACGCCACCACGTCGGACTCCGCGCGAACCGTAGCTGAGCGCGGATAGAAATTCATGCAGGTCATTTCGCCGAACAGATCGCCGGGGCCAAGCTCCGCCACTGGGCTGCCGTAGTTCAAGTCCACGCTGGCGTCGATGGGGATGGTGCGGTCGCGGCGTTCTTCCTCGCGCCTGTCTTCGGTGCGCGAGGCCAGCGAACTCGTGAGCTTCTTGAAGAACCCTTTGGCGCCGCCGTCGGTCTTCACGTGGGCGATCGGAGTGGAAATGGAAACCTGCGCCTTGCCTTCCAGAATGTAGAACGCCGTGGAGCCGAAATCGCCCTCTTTGCAGATCAGTTCGCCCTTGCGGAAGCGGCGCTTTACGATCGCGCCACGGTTCAGTTCGAGGAAGGTGCCGGAGACGCCCTTGAACACGGGAATCTGCAGCAATTCTTCAGCGTCAAAGACCTGCGCGTCGGCGGTCTTGGCGATCGCTGTGCCCACTTCGATGCGATTGGTCAGCGCGCCGGTCGGACAGGAGACCATGCATTCGCCGCAGGAAATGCAGGTGGATTCGCCCATCGGGGAGTTCAAATCGAATGCAATACCCGCGGTGTAGCCCTTACCCATGCGGCCAAGAACAAAATTGTTTTTGATTTCGTCGCAGCCGCGAATGCAGCGATCGCACAAAATGCAGGCATCGTGATCCACGGCGATGGCTAGCGACGATTCATCGCGTCCGCGCGCCACGCTGCGCTTGGCGACGCGCCCGTGCGTGATGCCCGCGGCGTGCGCCTGGGTTTCCAGTTCGCAATCACCCGAATGCTGCTGCCGTGCGCAGGGCGTGGGGTGGTCGGACATTAATAGTTCCAGCACCGTCTTGCGCGCTGACAATACTTTTTCGGTGGCTGTGGCCACCTTCATGTTCTGTTCGCAGGGCCGCACGCACGCCGCCGAGAGCACGCGCCCGCCGGCTTCCACCAGGCACAAGCGGCAAACGCCCACCGGCGTTTCATTTTGCAAATGGCACAGTGTAGGGATGGGGATGCCGTTCATACGCGCCGCGTCGAACACGCTGGTGCCGACCGGCACGCGCACAGCTTTACCGTCAATTTGCAGATCCAACAGACCAGCGGGAGTAGGAGTAGTAGCCATAATCAGTCAGCGTTCCATGGCAAAAGGTTTTTCACGGCCGGATACCCACGCGATTCATTTCTCCGGCGCGCACTGCGGGGGAGAAACAGATGCCGCTCGGACACTTGCCGTGTAACACGTGCGCATCCACCTCGGCGCGGAAATGTTTCAGGACGGATTGAATCGGCGCAGGCACAATCTGCCCCAATCCACAGATCGACGCCAGTCCCATGGCGTTAGAAAGTTCGTCGAGCAGCGCCAGGTCCGCGCGATATTGCGCCTCGGTGAGTCCGCCTTGCGTCCAGCGCACCAGCAAGTCGGTCATTTTTTGCGACCCTACGCGGCAGGGCACACATTTGCCGCACGATTCGTTGCGGTAGAAGCGCACGGCGTTCAGGGCCATGTCCAGCATGCAGGTATTATCGTCGCAGACCACGATCGCGCCGGAACCCAGCATGGAGCCGGCATCCGCCAGCGCTTTAAAATCGAGCCGCACGTCCACCATGGAGGCCGGCAAATATCCCGAAGAAGGGCCCGAAGGAGCAAAGGCCTTTAGCGTGCGGCCATCGCGAATTCCGCCCGCGCGATTGAACAGAACTTCGCGCATGGTGGTGCCCATGGGCACTTCAAACACGCCCGGATTGGCCACCTGTCCGCTGACGCCGACAAACTTCCAGCCGCGCGAGCCGCCTTGCCCCTGCGCTTTAAACCATTCCACGCCGCGCGCCAGAATCTGCGGCACGTTCACGAAAGTTTCCACGTTGTTCAACACCGTGGGCTTGTGAAACAGTCCCTCGGCCACGGGAAACGGCGGCTTGTTGCGAGGCTCGGCGCGATGACCTTCGATCGCTTCGATCAGCGCCGTTTCTTCGCCGCAAATATATCCGCCGGGGCTGACAAAAATCTGCAGATCGAAGTCCAACCCGCTGCCCAAAATATTCTTGCCCAGCACGCCCAATTGATACGCCCGGCGCAACTCTTCGCCGAGAATTTCTTCCTGCAGGTGGTACTCGTGGCGAATATACAAAATTCCGATTTTGGCGCCGCTGACCAGGCCGGCAATGGCCATGCCTTCGATCAATAAATGCGGCAAATGCGTCATGATGAAGCGATCTTTGATCGTTCCCGGTTCGCTCTCATCGGCATTGCACACCACATACTTGGGTGTCGCCGGCTCTTTCCGCACCAGATCCCACTTCAAGCTGGTCGGGAATCCCGCGCCGCCCATGCCGCGTAGTTCCGAGAGCTTCAGCTGGCCAAGGACATCATCAAAAGCCTTGGTCTGCGTCAATTCCTGCAGCACACGGTACTTGTCCCCAACAGCGGAGGGACCCGCATAAGGATCCGAGGCGCAGTCGACGCGCGGCACATGCGGATGATCTTCATGCACGGGGTCCCCGCGCAACGCCGAGCGCCCAATCTGCTCCGCACGTTCCGCAGTGACCTCAGTAAATATCTGATCATTGATGGCTACGGCAGGTGCCAGATCGCAGCGCCCCAGGCAGGAGACATCGCGAATCTGTACAGCTTCTGGAGGTGCTCCCGCGAAACGCCGCTCGAGGTCCGCGCGCAATTCCGGCGCGCCATTCAAGTGGCAACTCATATCCGCGCACACACGGATTTCGGCTTTGGCGGGCATCGCCAGATGAAAATGCGGATAAAAACTGGCCACGCTGTGGATTTGATACAGCGGCATTTGCGTGCGCACAGCAAGTCCTTCGAGTTCCGCCTTGGGCAGAAAACCGTGTCTTAGTTGTATCGCGCGCAGATCGTCGAAGATCACTGGGCCAGTCTCTTTTGAATAGCGCGCGCGGTTTAGGGCTCCCGCGCCTCGCCGTTGGGAGAGTCAAATCCCCTGCATACTACTGTCGACCCGGAAAACTGTAAAGGGAACGTTTGCGATTCTTTTCCTGGCTCCTCGGATGACCGTAGCGCTCGTCAGGTCGCAGCGGCCGGGTCGGCTGCCCCGGCGGCGCAATGGCCCAGCAAAAAATAGCGGGCCAGTGGTCCGGAAGCATCGCCAAGTTTGCTCTGCTGAATATAATAAAAGTGCACCAGAAGCAACCCCTGTTTCGCCCCCGAGGCAGGTGGTAAGGAGGGTGTAACGTTTATCCGGTATTTCGCGGGCCTTTCCTACAGGCAAGACCCTATCGAGCTTTTTCGGCGTGTCCTTAAAATGCATACTCGAAGACTCTCG
>JBEKVU010000166.1:0-8536 GCA_049513775.1 Candidatus Acidiferrum sp. | reverse complement strand
CTGAATGGGGTGCCCAGCTTGAGTATTTTGGATGGCTGGTGGGTGGAAGGGCACATCGAGGGCGTGACGGGCTGGGCGATCGGGAATTTGCGGCGCGGCGCGGCCGAGGATGCAGCGTCGGACGATCGTGGCGAGGCGCAGTCTTTGTACGAGAAGCTGGAAGTGGCGATTTTGCCGACGTTTTACAACGAACGCAGGAAGTTTATTGAGATTATGCAACATGCGATTGCGGTGAACGGGGCGTATTTTAATACGCAGCGGATGGTGCAGGATTATATTGCCAACGCGTATATACGGTGAGGGCCGGCGGGTGAGGAAAGGGTGTGTGCGGCTCACGGTGTTTTTTTTAACACCGAGTGCGCCGAGGACGCAGAAAAGAGCAATTAGCGGAGGCGGTTTTTGTACAGGGCCATGCCGACGGCGGCGTCCATGCCTAGGCGATCTAGGGCTGACACTTCGCGATGCGTTTTGATTCCGCCGGCGGCGATGATCGGATGGGTGGTGGCGCGGCGGAGGTGGCGGAACCAGTTTAGGTTAGCGCCGGTCATCGTGCCTTCGCGGTCTACGTCGGTGCACAGGAAGGCGGAGCAGTAGGGTTCGAGTTGGGGCATTACTTCTTCGGC
Source organism: Candidatus Acidiferrum sp. (assembly GCA_049513775.1). Classification (GTDB taxonomy): domain Bacteria; phylum Acidobacteriota; class Terriglobia; order Acidiferrales; family UBA7541; genus Acidiferrum. Next base: position 7,913 of record JBEKVU010000166.1, on the reverse strand, counting down.
GGATAATTTTAGTTTTTCGCGCCAGCCTTTGATGGTGATTTTGGATTTGGCGGTGTCTAGCGCGATTACGATTTGCCTTGGATCAATCTTGGAGACCAAGGCGCGCAGGAATTTGGTGGCGATTTTTCCTTCCTTGAAGGCGGCGCTTCCTACGATGATTTGATGGGGTTGCCACGCGGCGATTTTTTGCGCGCGGGATACGGTGCGAATGCCGCCGCCGATGCGGACTTTCATTTGGTATTGTCTGCTGGCGGCGCTAGAGAGCTCACGAGCCAATTTTTCGTTGGAGCCTTGGCCCATGGCGGCGTCCAGGTCGATGATGTGCAGCCATTTGTAGTTTTTGAAGGCGGCTAGTTGCGCGAACACGTCGGCGACGGCTAGTTCGCGTTTTTTTCCGTGGACCAGTTGGACGGCTTGGCCGTCTTGCAGGTCGATGCAGGGAATCAGCACGGGTAACGCACCTCGATTTTTTGTGCGATTAGGAACTGTTTTAGTTCGCGGATGGATTGGCTGCTGTCGTGAAAGATGGATGCGGCTAGCGCGGCGTCGGCCTGACCTTGATGGAAGACTTCGGCGAAATGCCGCGGGAGTTTTGCGCCGCCAGAGGCGATTACTGGCACGTTGACGGCGGCGGCGATGGCTCTGGTAAGTGGAAGGTCGAAACCGATTTGCGTGCCATCGCGATCTACGGAAGTGACTAGAATTTCTCCCGCGCCGCTTTCCACGGCGCGCTGGGCCCAGGCGATGGCGTTCTGATTGGCGGATTCGCGGCCACCGCGAACCATCACATCCCAATGATCGTTTTTGAATTTTGCGTCGATGGCGATAACCACGGCTTGCGCGCCGAACTCGGCGGAAAGTTCGCTGAGCAACGCGGGGCGCTCGACGGCGGCGGTGTTGACGGTGACTTTGTCGGCTCCGGCGCGGATCACGGAGCGCGCGTCGTCGAGCGAGCGAATGCCGCCGCCTGCGGTGAGTGGGATGGCTAATTCGGCAGCCACGCGGCGGATGGTTTCCAGGAATGTGGGACGGCGATCGCGTGCGGCGGCGATGTCTAGAACGACAAGTTCGTCGGCGCCCTCGGCGTTGTAGCGGGCGGCTAGTTCGGCGGGATCGCCGGCGTCGCGGAGACCGACGAAATTTATGCCTTTGACTACGCGCGAGGCGTCGGTGTCGAGGCAGGGGATGATGCGGTGGGCTAGGGGCATTGGGCGACCGTGGATGAAGGGCAAGGTGTTTTCTTAACACAGCGGACGTCGAGGGCACAGAGCGGAGAAATCCGCCGGTCTGAAGCCCCGCCGCTCCATATAGGGCTCGGGTTTGTAGGGGCGCAGCATGCTGCGTCCCTACAAAGGCGGAGAAGGGCCGTCATTGAGCGAGCCTCAGGAAATTGGATAGCAGGCGGGCGCCGGGGGCGGCGCTTTTTTCTGGGTGGAATTGAACGCCACAGATGTTTTTGTGTTGGAGTACGGCTAGGAATTTTTCACCGTGGTCGCTGGTTGCTACTGTGGCCTGCGCCAGCGATTCACCGCTTAGAGTAGTGGCATACGAGTGGGCGAAATAAAAATAGTCTTGATTTGAGATGCCTTCGAGTAGCGGGGATTCTTGGCACGGCTGCAAAGTGTTCCAACCCATGTGCGGGAGTTTGGCCCTTTGCGGGAGCTTCGAGACTTGGCCGGGGAAGAGTTGGAGGCCCGCGAGTTCGGGGGCTTCTTCGCTGGTGGCGAAGAGGGCTTGCAGCCCGAGGCAGATGCCTAGGAATGGGGTACCGTCGTTTATTTTTTCTAGGAGGGGCAGACGGAGATGGTTGTCGTCCAGGGCGCGGATTAGGGCGGCGTAGTGGCCCACGCCGGGGAGGATTAGGATTTTGGCGGCGGAGATTTGTTGGGGCGTGGTGGCGCGTTCGGAGTCGATACCTTGGCGGTTGAGGGCGCGTTGGACGCTGGGGACGTTGCCTGCGCCGTAGTCTAGGAGGGTTACGGTCATGGCGTCACCGTTGACGTCCGGTGTTGCGGATCGTGGGTATCTTAGCGCAGAGGACGCATAGAGCGCAGAGAAGAGAAAGATGCAGATCTAAAGATCCGCCCCTACAGAGATCAAGGCGGGCGGCCCCGGGGCAAGCTGGGGCGCAGCAAGCTGCGCCCCAGCAAAGGCTTGGCCGACGGAGGTGCAACACTAGAGGAGGCCTTTCGTGCTTGGCAAGATATTGCGGAGGCGGGCGTCGCGGGAGACGGCAAAGCGCAGGGCGCGGGCGAAGCATTTGAAGAGGGCTTCGATCTGGTGATGCGAGGAGCGGCCGTAGAGGCACCGGAGGTGTACGTTGGCTTTGGCGGATTGTGCGAAGCCCTGGAAAAAATCTTCCAGGAGTTCGGATTGGAAGTCGCCTACGCGTGGGGAATTTATTTTTGCTTTGATGATGCAGTGGGGGCGGCCGCTCAGATCGATGGCGGCGGCCGCGAGGGTTTCGTCCATGGGCATTAGGAAATAGCCGGCGCGGAGGATGCCTTTTTTGTCGCCGACGGCTTTGCTGAGGGCTTCGCCTAGGGCGATGCCTACGTCTTCAACGGTGTGATGCTGATCGACATCGAGGTCGCCTTTGGCCGCGATGATGAGATCGAAGGCGCCGTGGCGGGCGACGAGGTCCAGCATGTGATCAAAGAAACGGATGCCGGTGGTGATTTTGGATTGGCCCTGGCCGTCGAGATTTAGTTCGAGGCGGATCCGGGTTTCATTGGTTAGGCGATGGATTTTGGCGCGCCTCGAGGAGGGTGCTCGGGGTGCCGGGCTACGCGATCGCTTATTGGCTGATGCGGGCATGATCGTTCTTAGAAAAACCTTCCGCCGGATTTTTTTGCGAAGTTGCGGATCGCGCTTAGCGTACGGGCCATTTCGGATTTTGTGCCGATGCTGATGCGAGCGAAGCCGGGGCCGATGTCTTTGGAGCGTTCGCGGACTAGGATGCCGGCGCGCGTGAGCTTGTCGAAGAGGGCCGGGCCTTGCGGACCGAAGTCGGCGAGGAGGAAATTTCCCGCGCTCGGATACGTCGTTACGCCGAGCTTTGACAATTGGACGGCGAAATCCTGGCGGATGCGCAGCGTGGATTTGACGTATTTTCTAATGGCGGCGTGATTTTTGAGCGCGGCTTCGGCGGCAACGAGAGCGGCCAAGTTCACCGGGTAGGGCGGCATGGCGCGACGCAGGAGTTGCAGCGAAGCGGGATGGGCGAAGACCGCGCCGAGGCGGAGAGATGCGAGGCCCGCGGCTTTAGAAAATGTGCGCACAACGAAGAGATGGGGGAATTCGTGGATCCACGGAATCACTGTCGCGCCAGAAAACTCGGCATAGGCTTCGTCGATGACCAGGGCCGTGTCGGTGGCGGCTTGCAGAATGGCGCGAATTTCCTGCGGCGGAATCAGCGTGCCGGTAGGATTGTTGGGATTAGCTAGGAACAGGACGCGCGGCCTTTGTCTTATTGCGGCTAAAGCATCGACGAGCGGAAAGTGCATGCTCGGGTCGTAGCGCAACGCGACGATTTGTGCGCCGGCGATTTCGGCGTAGTAGCGGTACATGGGAAACGTGGGCTCGCAGATGAGCACCGTGCTCGCGGGTTCGACGAAGGTGTCGAAAAAGACGCGGAGCGCGTCGTCGCCGCCATTGGCGAGAAGCAATTCTTCGGGGCGGACGCCGAAATGGCGGGCGATGCGTTTTGTGGGCTGCTGGTACTCGGGATACATGGCGAGTTTTTTTGCGGAGATTTTCAAGAGCGCGCGGCGCACCGCCTCGGAACAGCCGGAAGTGTTTTCATTGAAGTCGAGGCGAACTTTTCCTTCGCGGCCTTCGGCGGGGGCCTCGTAGGTGTGGCGATCGAGGATGGCTTGGCGCACCGGCAGACGAGTTTTCATCGGCGGATTCTCACGGCATTGCGATGGGCAAACAATCCTTCGGCGGTCGCCATGGATTCCACGGAATCTGCCAGACGCTGGAAGCCGTACTTGGCGATGGATTGCACGGTTAGGCATTTCACAAAGTCCGAGGTGGAAAGTCCACCGCGTTTGCGGGCCCAGCCCCCGGTCGGGAGGACGTGGTTGCTTCCGCTCGCGTAATCGCCGAGCGGCTGGGCGCCCCACGGTCCAAGGAAGACCGTGCCACAAGAGCGAATTTGTTTGAGCAGCGCGTCGCCCTTTTCCGGGAGGCTGAGGTGTTCGGGGGCGAAGCGATTTACAAACTCACAACCGGCGGTGAGCGATGGAGCAATGAGAATCCTGCCGACGAGCTGCGTCGAGACTTTTGCAAACATGGCGGCAATGGGAAGTTCGTCGAGTTGCCGCTGCACTTCGCGCTGAACTTCACGAGCGAGTTCGACAGAGGTGGTGATGAAAAAGGACCCGGCATCGCGGGCATGTTCGGCTTGGGCCAGCAGATCGGCGGCGATCCAGCGGGCGTTACCGCTTTCAGCAAGGACGATGGCCTCGGTAGGGCCGGCGGGAAGATCGATGGCGCAGTCGGCTGAAACGAGGTGCTTTGCGGCGGTTACGAAACTGTTGCCCGGGCCGAAGATTTTTTCCACGCGCGGAACGGACCTTGTGCCGTAGGCGAGGGCGGCGATCGCTTGCGCGCCGCCGATCCGCGCGATCCTGCGGATGCCCAGGAAATCGGCCGCGGCCAGCAACTTATCGTTGGGGTGAGGGCAAACGACCTCGATGCGCGGAACGCCTGCTACCTGGGCGGGAATGGCGGTCATCAGCAGCGTGGAGATCAGCGCAAAGTGGCCGCCCGGAATGTAGCAGCCGATAGATTCGATGGCCGAGACGCGCTGGCTAATTTTTACGCCCGGTTCGACCTCAAGGGTCCAAGGCTGCGGCAACTGTTTTTCGGCGACGCGGCGAATGTTGCGGGAAGCGTGCTCGATGGCTCTTAGAAAGTCGGCATCCACCTTTTTACGAGCGGCGCGAAGCTCTTTTGTGCTTATCCAAATTCCTTCGCGACGCAGGTTGAGGCGGTCGAATCTTGCAGCGTAGTCGATGAGAGCAGCGTCGCCGCGTTTGCGCACGTCGGCGATGATTTCGGCGGCGACGCCCGCAGCTTCGCGGTCGTGTTCCTGGCGGGCGCGGAGAAGCTTTTTTTCGACGGCGGGTGTGAGCTTGAGGATGCGCATCAGAGCACGATTTTATTCAGGGGGTATTCAACGATGCCTTGGGCTTTGGCGGCCTTCAATTTCGGCAAAATCTGGCGGACCACCGATTCTTCGATGATGGTGTTTACCGCGACCCACGCGGGATCGCTGAGATTGGAGATCGTGGGATTTTTTAGCGCGGGCAAGACGGCCAGAACCGCGGCGAGGTCGTCGCGATGCACGTTGAGCAGTAGGCCAACTTTGCTGGCGGCGGCGATCGCGCCCTGCAGCATCAGGATTAGATTTTCGCACTTTTCTTTTTTCCAGGGATCGGCGGCCGCGGCGCGATTCATAATGAAGACGGTGGCGGACTCAAGCACGGTGTCCAGTACGCGCAAGCGATTGGCGCGCAGCGAGGAGCCGGTTTCGGTCACTTCCACGATTGCATCGGCGAGTTGCGGGACTTTCACTTCGGTGGCGCCCCAGGAAAATTCCACGCGGGCTTTTACGCCGTGGCGGGCCAGATAATTTTCCGTGATGTTTACGACTTCCGTGGCGATGACTTTGCCTTCAAGGTCGCGCGGCTGGCGCATGGGGGAATCTTCCGGAACGGCGAGTACCCAGCGTACACGCGAGAGGCGCTGCTTGGCGTAAACAAATTCGGCGAGTTCGGCGACCTGCGCGTTGGTTTCGACGACCCAGTCGTGGCCGGTGATGCCGGCGTCGAGCGCGCCGGATTCCACGTAACGCGCCATTTCCTGCGCGCGCACGAGAAGGCATTCGATTTCAGTGTCGTCGATGGCGGGAACGTAGCTGCGCGAGCCCAACGAAATTTTCCATCCGGCGCGGGCGAAGAGATCGATGGTGGCGTCCTGCAGGCTGCCTTTGGGGATGCCAAGCTTGAGCTTGTTGGGTGCGGCGGCGGTTTCATTCATCGGGATTTCTCTGGACCGTAAACTTGTTCGGGATGGAAGGTGCGTTCGGCGTTGACGGTCCCATCGCCGGTTGCCGAGATCGTGCGAAAAAAACAAGAGCGGTAACCTTCGTGGCAGACGCCAGGGCCGACGGCTTCGACTTTCACGAGCAGAGCGTCGGCATCGCAATCGACGCGCAGCTCTTTGACCTTGAGAAGGTGGCCGCTGGATTCGCCTTTTTTCCAAAGTTTGTTGCGCGAGCGGCTGAAGAAAACTACCTCGCCCGATTCGCGGGTTTGCTTCAGCGAAAATTCGTTCATAAAGCCGAGCATGAGTACTTCGCCCGTTTCATGGTCCTGAATGATCGCGGGAACGAGTCCGGCGGTTTTCTGAAAATCGATTTCGACCTGTGCCACTATCGCGCTCCTAAAAAATATGTACCTGCGACATTTTGATGCCCCGAAAAGCAAAAAACCCGCTGGGCTCGGCAGGCCAGCGGGCTAAAGAGTGTGTTGTTAGCGAATCGCTATGCACACCCGAGCGCGCGCGGCGTATGGCCGTGATGATGACGGCGGTGCGCGGCGAGTGTGGCTTTGGAAAACATCAAGGTCTGAAGTTAAACGAAACTCGCGACACTGTCAATCGGACGAATTTACGCTTGCTAGGTCGCGAGCGGACCACTGCCAAGGCTTCTCAGAGTCTGAGTCTTGCAAGTTACCGGGCCGAACGGGAGCGGGTCGCTGGCTACTTCTTGCCCAAGTTCATCGTCATTTTCAGCTCGACGGCCACGCCAAACTTGCCATTCGGCAAGGTTTCGACGCGCACGACCTCGGCGACGTAGTCGCAGTTCATGGGGTCGTGGCCCGAAGTGTAGGGGAAGGTGACAAAGACACGCATGCCTTTGTAGTAGCCCGGGCGACGAGAGTGAAAGTAAATACCTTCTTTTGATGCATTTACGCTGGTGATGAGGTCTTCGAAATGATCGTCCCGGGGCTCCGAGGGACGCACGCGTACTGGCCGGGACATTTTAACCCTGCGGCTGCGGCGCTTTTGCGGATAGTCACTTTCGGCCGTAGCCGTCACTTGCGCGTTCGGACTAGCGATTTCAGAGGACATAGCGAATATTGGAAAGTAACGTGAACCGCGGGCCCCCTGCCCAGAATCTGATAGAGCACGAGATGCGCCAGACTAGGTAGGTATTGAGGAGAGAGCATGGCCGAGAAGATGGAAAAGCCCGAGCAGGAATGGAAGAGACAACTCACGCCGAATCAATACTATGTGACGAGAGAGAAGGGAACCGAGCCCCCGTTTACCGGGGAGTACGAGAGCACCAAAACTCCGGGAACGTATCGGTGCGTCTGCTGCGGCCAACCCTTGTTTCGTTCTGAAACAAAATACGCCTCAGGCTCTGGCTGGCCCAGCTTTTATGCCCCTGCCGGTGAGCAAGCTATCGAGGAAGAAGGCGATACAACCCACGGGATGCGGCGGACAGAAGTGAAGTGCAGCAGGTGCGAAGCGCACCTAGGCCACGTGTTTGATGACGGGCCGAAACCGACAGGTTTGCGCTATTGCATCAATTCGGCATCGCTGAAGCTGGAAAAAGACTAAAGTCATAACCACATTCGCGATTAAATTGTTGCAGGGCAGTTGTTTGCGCGGACGAGTGGCGGATGAGGTAGAGCTTAAGCAGCGGCGATACTGGAAAGGGTGGCCAGTTCGGCCACCCGGTCGCGCTCCCAGATGCCGAGGAGCAGCACTTTGGCGCCAGTCGGATACTTGAAAATGTAAAAAACACTGTCCTGGCCCGCCACTTCAAAGAAGCCAGGGCGGCGGGGATCGGGGTGCGCGGGGGCGCAGCTGGCCAGCAATTGGCGCAGCTCGGCGAT
>JBEKVU010000165.1:0-8548 GCA_049513775.1 Candidatus Acidiferrum sp. | reverse complement strand
CGCGGCTTGCTCGGTCGACCCCCTCGCTTGGGTGAAGTGTCTCAATAGTGCAATAAAAATGGGGCATTAGAGCGACAGGGCCTGATGAGTCTTGTCATCACGCAATCTGCTGTGTGCAATCTCCCGAGGGGCACCCCGAACCGAGGTGCGCTAAGCGCCACACCAATGCCCCGAGCTAGCATAAGCGCTTAGCTAGATTGTAGATAGTTCGCGCCAGAGGCGTGCAGCAGGTGTTCTCCCGATGGCGGAACCCTTTTCTTAACTCTTTGCTGTGATAGGTACGTTACTCCGCAACGAACATCCAGTTTGACGATGTGGTGGGTTGCAGTACACTAACGGCCATCCATGGCTGATCAACGGAAGAAATTTTCCCCAAAGAACGGCAAAGCGCCGAGCATCTACGATGTCGCGCGCGAGTCACGCGTGTCGGTGTTCACGGTATCCGCGGTCGTCAACAACAAAAGCCACGTGGGTAAGCGACTGCGCGAGCGCGTCGAAGAAGCTATTCGCAAGCTGAAATACCGTCCTAACTTGTTAGCGCGTAGTTTGGCAAAACAGAAGACGCACACCATCGGCATGGTGGTCCCAGACATCGCCAACCCGTTCTTCCCGATGGTCGTGCGCGGCGCGGAAGATGCCGCGCAAAAAGTTGGCTATAACCTGCTGCTTTGCAACAGCGACGACACCCAGGAGCGGGAAGAGAGCGCGCTGGAGTTGCTGCTTTCCAAGCGCGTGGACGGTATTCTGCTCACCAAGGCGATTTGCGATATTAGCCCATCCTTGAGCCAGCGCATTCAGGAGATGAAAATCCCCATCGTGATGGTGATGCGTACCTACCCGAAGATCTCGAAAGACGCCATCATTACGGACGATTATCAGGGCGCGTACGAGGCTGTCTCGCATCTGGCGCGCGCCGGCCGGAAGCGCATCGGGCTGATCGGCGGTCCGCTAAAGGTGAGCAACGGGAAAGCTCGCGCGCAAGGGTTTCACGACGCGCTGAAAGATAGCGGGCTGCGCTATGAGCCGTCGCTGGTGATCGAAGGGGATTACCGTATGGAGTCCGGCTATCGCGGGGGAAACCTGTTGCTCTCGCATCGTCCGGACGGAGTCTACGTCGCCAACTACCTGATGACCGTGGGGTTTCTCAAAGCCGCCGAGGAGATGGGGCTGCGGTGCCCGGAAGATTTCGGGTTGGTCAGCTTTGACGACTATCCGTGGCTCGGAATATTTCAGCCGAAGTTGACTACGGTGGAATTGCCGAAGTATCAATTGGGGCTCGAAGCGGCCGAGTTATTGCTCGAGCGTATCGGGGGCAATAAGGGACCGAGCGTCCTGCGCAAGCTATTGCCGGAATTGCGCGTGCGGGAATCTTGCGGATTCAAAATGCAGGCCGCGCAAAACAGAAGCGGAACGTAAGTTCTTTAGATTCGTATTCCCGGAACGTTACCGCACGGCGGCTCCCCAAATTTTGTCATTTTCGCCGGTTTTTATCTCGCTCCATCGAAATAAGTGATGGTTAACAACTAAACGACAAACCGCTATTGCCCGCGCTCGCGGCGTATACCAGAAACTGCTTGACAATGGGCATTTACTGCATTAAAAGCGCTTAGTAAGAAATCAGTTCAGAACGACCATTCGACACTTTTGGCGGGTTCGGCCGCCGGAAAATAAAGACCAGTGCTTGGGGGGCGTCGGTGCAACGCTCCCTCGGGGTGCGGGACGCGTATTCATTTTCGTAACAGAGGGAGATTCGGCATGAGCGCAGCAAATCGCACGTGTACGACGAATCGGCAAGCAGCCTCGGGCTGGCAGAAAGTGAGCTTGGCGATTTTGCTCAGCGCGGCGGCGATTTTGCTTTTCTCCCCGGCATTACGTGCCGTGGTGACCGCCAGCATTTCCGGAACCGTGACGGACCCGAGCGGCGCGCAGGTTGCGGGCGCCACCGTCTCGGTCACCAACGTGTCCACCGGCGTTGTCACCACGCAGCGCACCAACGGGCAGGGTTACTACTCGTTTCAGGAATTGGCGCTGGGGACGTACACCGTTGACGTGCAGCTCGCGGGCTTCAAGGCGTATCGCGAGACTGGTGTAGTACTTGACGTGAACGACGCCCGCGTGGTTGACGTGAAACTGACGGTGGGCGCGGCGACGGAAAAAGTGGAAGTCACCAGCGACGCGTTGCACGTCGAGACGGTCAACACGCAGATGGGCGAAGTCATCGGAGGAAAGGAGATGACCGATGTGCCCTTGGTGACGCGCAGTTACACCGACCTTCTTGCGTTGCAACCCGGGGTTGTGGGCACCGCTTCCGGGTTGACGGGCGCGTATGCCGGCTCGTTTATTTCCGCCGGCTTTGCCGTGCCACTAGTTTCCGGCAACGAAAACTCCGGCGCTCTTTCCGTGAACGGCGCGCGTGAATCGGAAAACGGTTTCATTCTGAACGGCATTTTGGTGCAAGAGCTCGGTTATTCCGGAGCCGGCGCGGTCCCCAACCTTGATTCGATCGCGGAGTTTCGCATCGTCACCAACAATCCCGATGCGGAATACGGCAACTACAGCGGCGGGCAGATCAACGTAATTACCAAGTCCGGAACCAACAACTATCACGGAAATGCGTTCGAATTTTTGCGCAACACCGATTTCGATGCCGCCAACTATTTTGATCCCAACGGGCAGCGCGGCACGTATCACCAGAACCAGTTTGGCGGAACCTTTGGCGGCCCGATTAAGAGGGACAAGATATTTTTCTTCTTCGATTACCAGGGTGACCGCGTTGAGCAACCCATCACGCAAGTCGTACCTGGGGCGCCGTCTGCGGCTACGGAATCGGGCGATCTATCCGGAATTCTCAGCAGCTTGGTGGAGCCTGGCACCACGACGCCAACGACGGTCAACGGCGCAGCCTGGGCGAGCCAATTGTCATCGCAATTGGGGCAAACGATTAGTAACGGCGAGCCTTATTACTTTGCAGGCTGCACGACTTACGCGCAATGCGTGTTCCCCAACGGGCAGTTGCCGAAGACTGCGTTTTCGCCCATTGCGCAGAACCTGCTTAAGTACATCGTTCCGGCAAATAGCGCCATTGACCCGGCAACCGGGACGGGCTCGTATACACCGCCGGGGCAGAGTTCCAGCCTGAAGGACAACAAGCTCAGCGGCCGCGTGGATGCCAATTCCGGTTTGGGTTATCTGACCGCCTACTACTATTTCGACCGCTATACCAGCGTGAATCCTTATTGGGCCTCCAATGCTCCGCTCTATCCCGGTTTCAGTGTCGCCGGCACCGGCCAGACCAGCAACATCAATCTTGGGGACACCAAAACATTTGGCGCGGCTTCGGTCAATGAGCTCCGCGTTGGATATTTCCGGAGCAACGTAACATTCAATCGGCCCCTCGGGGGCACCAACACATCGCTATCGTCCCTCGGATTTGCCTCTGGCGCCAACGGCGCGCCCGGAATTGTCGCGGCTAATCCCAGCGTTGAGGGGGTCCCCGAAATTGACTTCAACAATTTCGTTATCGGCGTTCCGAGCCGTCCGAATCAACTGGTCGACAACATCACTCAAGTTGTGGACAACTTCAGTCGCGTAATCGGCACGCATACCCTTAAATTCGGCGGGGAGTATCACCACAATCGTCTGGAAGAAAATCTTTCCAACGTTGCAAATGGCAACTTCTTTTTCGGAAGTGCTTTCAGTGGGCAGAACAGCGAAACGGGCAGCGACTTTGTCGATTTCCTGTTGGGCGCGCCGAGCGAGTTTGTCCAAGGGCAAGCTTTCCCTTCGTATGGAAGAAACTTTTATTTCGGCCTATATGGACAAGACAGCTGGCGCGTAACAAAGAACCTGACGTTTAACTATGGGTTGCGCTATGACGTCAGCTCGCCCTGGTCGGAAAAGAACAACCAAATTCAAACGCTAATTCCCGGCGAACAGTCGGTCGTTTTCCCTGGCGCCCCACTCGGTTGGGTTTTTCCAGGCGATCCCGGCGTTCCCAGCTCTCTGGCGCCTACGCGTTGGAACAACTTCGCACCGCGGCTGGGGCTGGCGTACTCCCCGGACGCGCACGACGGTATTTTGGGCAAGATTCTTGGCCAACCCGGCGCGACCAGCATCCGACTTGGCTTCGCGCAGATCTACACGACGTTTGAGGGCGCCACCGACTTTAACGAAATCGGCGATGCTCCTTTTGGCGACTTCACCGGACAAGATGAACCAACGTTTGCCGCGCCATTCACCACCCGCAGCAACGGCAAGTCGATCACAAACTTCTTCCCTGTGTTGACGCCGCCCCAGCACTTTTCGGCTTCCAATCCGGCGATGGGCCCCCCCTACGACACGCTGTTGGATTTCTTGGGCGCGTTCGGTGCGATTGGTAGTTCGCCGGCTTTCAACAACAAGAACAAATTGCCCTATGCGATCAACTATGAACTTTCAATCCAGCGACAGATCACTCCTGCGGACCTGATTACCCTGAGCTACGTCGGGACGCAAGGGCACCACCTGCTGTCGTCGATTTCCGCGAATCCGGGAATTCCATCGTTGTGTCTGGCGCTAGCGTCGGTGGGTTGCGGGCCCACCCTCGAAAACAATGTCTACACGTTGAACGGTGTCACTACCGCTACCACGCGGGGACCTTTTAGCGCTCCCTACCGCAATACTCTCGTTAACGGACAACCTGTCGTGCCCTTCAACAATGACTCCTACTTCAGCACTATCGGCAATTCCGCTTACAACTCGGCGCAGATCGATTATCGCCACACGAGCCACAGATCACAAATCCTGCTGGCTTATACCTTCAGCAAGTCGCTCGACGATGCGTCCGGCTATGGCGAACAGATCAATCCATATGATCCGAAGCTGAGCCGTGGACTGTCCGCGTTTGACAGTACTCACAATTTTGTTGTGAGCTACAGCTACAACCTTCCCATCGATCTATTGGGTGGACCGAAGCGGCTAACCAATGGCTGGCAGATCAGTGGCATCACTCACTTCGCCACCGGCCTACCGGTGACCTTGGTGGAAACTGACGATCATTCTTTGGAGGGCACGGCTTTTGGCGGCCCCATCACACTACCCGCGGACACCCCAGACTTTGTTGGCCCACTGGACAAGAGTGACCCCCGCAAAACCGGGGGCGTGTATTTCAGTCCTGCGGCCTTTGCTCCATCGGCCATCGGACTGGAAGGCAACGCAGACCGCAGGTTCTTCCACGGCCCTGGCGAGAACAACTTTGACTTCGCGTTACTGAAGACCACGCAAATAACCGAACGCGTGGGCCTGCAATTCCGCGCGGAGTTCTTCAACATTTTCAATCACGCGCAATTCATAACGCCGAGCGGGATCCTGGGCACGAGCGGGTTCGGTATCGTCACCGCAGCGCAGGCCCCGCGCATCGGCCAGCTTTCGCTGAAGCTGAACTTTTAAAAGCGGCGGCTGCGAAACATGCTAAAGCATATCCGGGGAACCGCTGTCGTTCCCCGGAAATTTTTCTGTGTTTGGCTTGCACTGGATTTCTGCTGCGAGGCAAGCGGCACGCTGTGAAGTTCCTTCCGGTTGGTTCGTGCTTTACAACCGCAAAACACATCGCAGCAATCTGCATGGGAGGCTTTTGCACGTGGGAAAACTGGCGATTACCGGCGGCGAACCGCTCCGCAAAACTCCGTTTACGGCGTGGCCCATTGCTACGCAGGCCGAAGCTGACGCACTCAACGACGTTCTAACCAGCACCAAATGGGGCGGGCAACCCTTTCCCGGCAAATACGCCGCCAGCTTCGCGAAACAATTTGCAGAAGTACACACCGCGACCTATGCGCAGTGCGTGAATACGGGCACCGTCGCAATTCAAGCCGCGTTAAAAGCCATCGATATTCGCCCGGGCGACGAGGTCATCGTCCCGGCATACACCTGGGAAGGCACCGTGGGTCCGGTGCTGCTGCTGAACGCCGTTCCCGTGTTTGTGGACGTCGATCCGGAGACCTACTGCCTGGACGCCAAGCATATTGAAAAATTCATCACTCCCAAAACCAAGGCCATTCTTCCCGTGCATCTCGGCATGCGCTTCGCCGACATGGACGAAATTCTGCGCATCGCCGCCAAACACAATCTCAAAGTGATCGAAGACTGCGCGCATGCGCACGGCGGCATGTGGAATGGCAAAGGCGCGGGCTCCATGGGCGATCTCGGCGCTTTCAGTTTTCAATCGAGCAAGCTGATCACCTCTGGCGAAGGCGGCGTGGTCATCACCAACAATCTTGAATATATGGAGCGCGTGCAAAGCTACATCAACGCCGGCCGCGCCAGCCTCACCGATCAATTTCATCACCGAATTGTCGGATTCAACCTGCGTCTCGGCGAATTTCAAGCCGCTGTCCTCGGACCGCAGCTTGATCGGTTGCCGCAACAAGCAGCCATTCGCGAAAAAAATATGCAGCATCTCGAATCCCGGCTTCGCGGCATCCCGGCGATCGGCCTTCTAAGACCTGAGCCGCGCATTACCCGGCTCGCTCCTTACGGCTACGTTCTGAAATATTTTGCCACCAAGGCCAAGGATATTCCGCGCGCGGCATTCGTCGCCGCCCTGCAACTTGAAGGCATTCCGTGCGACGGCCTTTTCTACGAACCCGTTTACAAAAGCTCGCTCTTCCCGCTCGATCCGCGCGATTTCCCTGCGCTCAGTTGGGGACGCGAGAAGCCGCTGGATTTGCGCACCATGTATTCGTGCCCGGAATCGGATCGCGCTGCGTACAGCGAAGCGGTGTGGTTTATGCACCAGTTATTCTTGGGCAGCACGCAGGATGTCGACGCCATTGCCGATGCCATGCAAAAAGTACTCGAAAATCTCGAAGAGCTGCGCGGCTTGGACCACAAAGCCATCCGCAACCAAAAACTGGGCCGCGCGGACCGCGAAAGCTGACCGCTTGCGAAGCCTTCAGCAACTTTCTCAAACTGCTGCGGCGACTCGCGCACGGCGCCGTTTCTTACAGACCTAGCGGAGAATGCTTTTGATGGCAGTAACAAAAAAAATCGGCTATGCCGTAGTGGGCCTCGGCAGCATCGCGAAAGGCTCAGTGCTGCCGGCGTTCCTAAAGACTCGCCGCGCGAGGCTCGTTGCCGTGGTCGGGCGAGACAAAAAGAGCGCTGAGTCCGTGGCCCGGCAATTCAAAGTGGGCTCCGCTTTCGCGAGCGCGCAATTCGCTGATTGCCTCGCGAATCCAGATGTTGGCGCCGTCTACATCGCCACGCCGCAGAGTGAACATCTCCGTTTGGCAGAGCAGGCAGCCGGGGCAGGGAAGCACGTGCTGTGCGAAAAGCCCCTTGCCGCCACCGTGGCGCAAGCCGCAAGAATGGTCGAAGTGTGTCGCGAAGCGGGCGTGCTATTGATGACCGCTTATCGCAAATACTTCGAGGCCAGTGCCGCCTACATGAAGGAATTGATTGCGGATGGCGCATTGGGGCGGCTGGAAATTATTCACACGGCGTTCAGCGAACTGCATGTTCCCGGTGTTTCGCCGGAGTGGCTGCTGGATGCGCGCATCGCTGGCGGCGGCCCGCTGATGGACTTGGGCGTGTATTGCGTGAACACCAGCCGCTGGCTGGCTGGCGAAGATCCCGAAAGCGTTAGCGCGCTTGCTTGGCGGCACGACAAGCGGCGATTCACCAGCGTCGAAGAAGGCATGTCCTTTCGCATGAATTTTCCGAGCGGGCTGGTGGTTAATGGTAGCACCAGCTACAGCGCGGCAATGTCGTCGTTTCTGTTCGTGCAGGGCACGAAGGGCTGGCTCTGTCTCACGCCGGCGTTTCCGTTTGACGAAGTGCGCCGCTTGACCGGTAAAATCGCCGGGCGCCATATCGCCAAAAGCTTCCAAATCGTTGACGAGTTTGCGCCAGAAATCGACGCCTTCGCCAAGGCGATACAGGAAAAGTCGCACGTCGAACCGGATGGTGTGCAAGGGCTACGCGACATGCACATTCTTCGCGCCATTTACCAAGCTGCCAAAAAACAGAAATCGGTCGCGGTACGCTATTCATAGGAACTGGAAAACCGATCATGGGCACAAACTCCGTCTTAGCCGCAACACTCGTCGAACCGGGCCGCTACGAACTCCGCGAGTATCCGCTACCCGAACCGGCGGCCGGCTGCGTTCTCGTAAAAATGGAAATGTCCGGCATCTGTGGCACGGACAAACACACCTTTCAGGGCTACACCACGCAGTACGGCGATCGCCACCTGGAATTCCCCATCATTCAGGGGCATGAAAATGTCGGCACCATTGCCGCTATAGGCGGCGATGGAAAATATTTGGACTTTGAAGGCGTGCCGTTGCGCGTCGGCGATCGCGTGGTCGTCGGCGCCAACGTTGCGTGCGGCGAATGCTACTACTGCCGTCACGATTTTCCATATTATTGTTGCGAGAAAACCACCGACTACGGCAACAATCTCAGCGCGAAAAATCCGCCACATCTTTTTGGCGGGTGGTCGCAGTACATGTACATTGTGCCTGGCAGTTTCCTCGTGAAAGTGCCGGACGATCTGCCTTCCGAAGTC
>JBEKVU010000164.1:0-16221 GCA_049513775.1 Candidatus Acidiferrum sp. | reverse complement strand
AAACGTTAGTGTTTTATCGGAAGCGCGCATTTGAGGATGGATTGCGCGTTGGCACGATGCTCTGGCGCGCTTTCGATAAAACCGTTTGAATCAAGCCGCCCGGCGGCGGACGCGGGCCCTATGCAAATTGAATCGAGTAAGGCAGGGTTGTCGAGTTGTGGCCGAGCTGCGCGGCAAAGCGCGAAAGACAACCGCACTCGTCGGAGAGTTGGACGAAGCGCAAAACGGATGCTAACGGAGCGTGTGGAGAAATTGTTAGAAGGGATTTCTTCTGTGGCAAAGCGCAGAGGGGCTGAACGTGCCGAAACACGTGATGAATTCGAGTTTGAGAAAGTGGTTTCATGCGGCTGCGGTGACTGGCGGTGGAGAACGAAGTTGTATCTCGGCAGCTGTGAGTCTTTCGATGACCATCATTGGTCCACCACACTCGGGGCAGCGCCAAAGATCGGCGGAGCCATTGGTGGAGGAGGCGTCTGGTTGGGCGGGCGGTTTCTGCGCTGCGCCGAGCAAATGAAAGCAAAGGGGCAGGAGCGTGGCACGTCGGCGGTTGGCCAAAAAACCAAAGTTTCGGATGCGTACGAAGCCCTGCGGAAGCAGATGCAACAGAAAGCGGCGCAAGAATTCATCGAGCGCTAAGGTCAGCAACTTCTGTTCATTGTTGTGCGCGGAGTCGCGCCAACGGAAAGTGACTTTACCATCGGCAAAGGAAACCAAGCGATGGTTGGAGATGGCCACGCGATGGGTGTAGCGGCCGAGATATTGGAGCACATACTCTGGGCCGCCAAAGGGGCGCTTGGCGTAGACCACCCAATCCTTGCGGAACAGTGGACGTAGCCAAGCGGCGAAGATCTTCGGCTCGGCGAGCAGTGCCAGATTTCCGTGAAACTGAAATTGGCCGTTCTGGAATGCTCGTTTAAGACCAGCGACAAACTTGCCGCGGAAAACGCGACTGAGCACCTTGATGGGAAGAAAGAACCGGTAACGCGAACTAATCCAGCGGGTGTGATCGAGCGACAGGCCGCCGGCAGGAATCACGCAATGAACATGCGGGTGAAGGCCAAGTTTCTGGTTCCAGGTGTGGAGAACGGTGAAGAATCCGATCTCGGCGCCGAGGTGTTGCGGGTCATGGGCGACTTCCATAAGTGTTTCCGTACTAGCGCGAAACAAGAGATCGTAGACGATCTTCTTGTTCTGCAGAGCGAGTGGTGCCAACTCGCGAGGTAGCGTGAAGACCACATGGACGTAGCGCGCCGGGAGAAGTTCTCTTTGACGCGCAGCAATCCAGCGTTCCCGGGCGCCCGTCTGACACTTCGGGCAGTGCCGGTTGCGGCAGGAGTTGTAGGAGATGGCGCGATGTCCGCAGCGCGTGCATTCATCGAGATGGCCGCCGAGTGCGGCGGTGCGACACCGCGCGATGGCCCGCAGCACTTTCACATGCTTCCAAGCGATCCACTGACGGTTTCGTTCGATGAATGCGTCGCCCGCGATGCGGATGAGATCGGCCACCTCGAGCGGTGGCCGGCTCATTTATTCGTTCCGTCGTTCTTCTTTCAGCTTCAGAGAGTCCAGAGGACTCGCGGTGGCGTGCAGATGGCGCTGCGAAAGATGCAGGTAGATGGTGGTCTCTTTCAGATCGCTATGGCCTAACAGGATCTGAATGGTGCGCAGATCCGCACCGGCTTCGAGGAGATGAGTGGCGAAACAGTGGCGCAGCGTGTGCGGGTAGACGACTTTCTGGAGGGCGGCCCGCTGGGCGGCTCCTTTGCAGGCATGGTAGATGGCCTTGGGCGTGATGGGCTGATCACTGGCGCGAGCATGCCTGCTAGGAAACAGCCATTCACTGGGCTTTCGTCGCAACCGGCGCCAGTGTTGGCGGAGTTCGTCGAGCAACATCGGACTGAGCATTACGTCCCGGTCTTTGCGGCCTTTGCCGCCTCGGACGTGAATCACCATACGCTGACTGTCGATGTCATTCACTTTTAAGTGCGCGAGTTCCGCACGCCGGAGTCCGGTGGCGTAGAGGGTCATCAGCAAAGTGCGATGCAAGGGAGGGCGAGCTGCATCGATCAGCCGCGCCACTTCTTCCTGGCTCAAGATCGTCGGCAAGCGACGTGTCTTTTTCGGGTAAGGGGTCTCTTCCAGGCTCCAGGCCTTCTTGAGAGTTTTGATGTAGAAAAATCGGAGAGCTGCCAAGCGTTGCCGAACCGTGGGCGTTGCCAATTTCTGTTTCTGGAAAAGTTCAGCTTGGTATTCGCGAATATGTCGAGGGCCCAAGCGGTCCGGGGGAAGATGGAATCGTCGAGAGAACTCTTCGACGGCGCGGATGTAACAATCTATGGTAGTCTCTGCGTAATTACGACGCTGGAGTTCCTCCAGCATCATTTTTCTGAGATGGGTCACAGGATGGGTCACAGGGACACCTCCTTGTGACCCAAACTTATCTCAGTCGTCAGGCAACCACTGTTCTTCTCGCCTCACGCGTAGCGTCCGCCGCCGGGCGGCTTGGTTCAAACGGGGTTCTGGGACGTCTCCGATTAGAACATTCGCGACGAATCGGTCTTTTGTACCTGACGTGTACCTCACTTCGGTGAATGCGTCGTTTTTGGTGATTGTGGCGCTTAATAAAATCAATAAGTTGCGTGTTATCAGGTAGGGTACCTGATAAAGGGCGAGGTCGGTGGTTCAAGTCCACGCGGGCCCACTATTTACTTTCAGCAGGCTACCGAGCGTCTTCAAACGCGAGTTCATGACGTGAGCAGGCACGTGTGACGGATGAAGCGCTGGATACGGGGAACGGGCGACAATTCGCGATTCCGGTTCTCCTACTCTGTAACTTTTTTTCGGTCCGTCAATCTGACAGGCATCGTTACAAACCTATCCCAGAGGGAGTCACTTCGTAATGAACCCGTCCTTTCTCCACCGCCCGAAACGTTCTTCCGTGAAGAGTGTGCCCTTTGGTTTGACGTTTTTGGTTTCTTACATATTCCTGTCGATGGTGTTTTCTACGTCGGCACAGAGCCAAACTCCGGCAGTTGGCCAAATAGCGCCTGATTTTACCCTGCAATCATCGACGGGCCAGGCTGTCAGTCTTTCCACTCAGACCGACAAAGGCACGACAGTGCTCATCTTTCTTCGCGGCTATCCGGGTTATCAATGCCCGTTCTGCCAGAAACAAGCTCACGACTTCATCACCCATGCCGCGGACTTTGCGGCGAAAAAGGCGAATGTGTTGCTGGTCTATCCAGGACCACCGGCGGATCTCGATCAGCACGCCCGGCAGTTTCTGGCGAAGCAAGCCGCGCTCCCCTCGAATGTGGTTCTAGTAACGGATCCAGATTACAAAGCCACCAATCTATACAGCCTGCGCTGGGATGCACCGAACGAGACAGCGTATCCATCCACATTCATTCTCGATCGCAACCGTAAGGTTCTGTTCCAAAAGATCAGCCGAAGCCACGCAGATCGCACGACCGCCAGCGAAATACTCGGAAGTCTCCCGTCGCAAAAGTGAAAATCGATGTCAAGCCTTCGGGAGCTTCGAGGCCAGGACGTCGACTTTCTCTATGGATGGCGGTTGGGAAAATAGATCGGCGGCTTTGGCCATCAAAGCGGCCGCAACGCGACCTGCAAGATGCGCTTGTCGGCCAGCTTCGTCGGGAAATGCATCAAAAATACCGAAGGTCGAAGGGCCGAGGCGTATCCCAAACCACGCGATTGTCGCTGGCTCTTCCTGGACAATGGGCAATCCTTGGCGAAGGAATTCGGCGACTTCCGCTTCTTTCCCTGCTTTTGCTTCCAAGCGAACAAACAAAGCTACTTTCACGTCGTTGCTGTTTCCCATAGCATCTTTCTCCTTTTGTCTTTCAAACTGCGTTGCAATTCGTCCGTGAGTGCTGGGTCAACGGGTGCGCCAACCCGCCACGAAACACCTATCGTAACGATTTGTCGGTGAGTGTCATCCCTGAGATACTTGGTTTGTCCGCAAAACGAACGTTGAAATTCTCCGGTGATGCGACCTATCGGCACATGATCGTGGATTGTGATGCTCTCGTCGACTATTTCCCGCACCTCTTTTTGGTACACAGGCCGTCTAACCACTTGAATCAGTGGGAGGCCAATTGACTGATGAGCAGCCAAGAACACGAAAGAGAACTGTGCACGATCGAGCCGAAAATTCTTTATTTCGGGACGCCAGTGGCCCTGGTGAGTTCCTTGAATGAAGACGGAACGACAGACCTTGCTCCAATATCTTCATTCTGGGCACTAGGCTGGACGATGATTCTCGGTTTATTAACAGAAACCAAGACTGCGGAAAATGCCGAGCATCATCGCGAGTGTGTCGTGAATCTGCCGAGCCCGGAGATGTGGCGGAATGTGGAGAAGCTTGCGCCGCTCACCGGCAAAAACCCCGTGCCAGAGTTGAAAGCGGACAAGTTTCGTTATGAGCCGTGCAAGTTTGCAGCTGCGGAGTTAACACCTATGGAAAGCGAACTCGTGCGTCCCCAACGTATAAAGGAATGTCCGGTGCAGTTGGAGGCCAGAGTCACGGCCTTACACCGTCTGAATGGCGGCAAACTAAACGAACTAGGTGGAGGTGTGGCGGCAGAGATTGAAGTGTTGCGTGTCCATGTGGCGAAGGATCTCGTCTTGAAAGGCAACTACATAGACCCGTCGAAATGGTCGCCCCTGATTTATAACTTCCGGCATTATTTCCGATTGGGAGACCAGGAAATAGGGAGAACGTTTCGCGCGGAAACGTAGAGACCGCGACGCTCAGATGCGCATAGGCACGATGGAGCAGCGGGTGCGAAGGGATCCCCGCGCTACAGTGGATCGCCTCTCTTCACGAAGAAAATACTATGTATATAGACCTTAAAGGCCCCTGATGAGGGCGAGGTCGGTGGTTCAAGTCCACCCAGGCCCAGGTGCCTCTTCCAACTTCGACCCGCGGCCTACTGGACCGCTTGCGTGCCATTTGAATAATTCCCCCCGACCGGTATCTGATCCGCCCGTGCTGCGTTGAGCAGCTGAGCAGCGAGTGCACGGGTAGTCAGTGCGGGGTTGCGGCGGGCACGATGGGTAGGCTGATATAGCTGACATTGCCGGTGGTGTGCCAGATGCGCTGGGTGGCTTTTTGGTAGTCGGCCGGTCTTGCCTCAAAAATATTGGGCACAAACGTCTGCGGGTTGCGGTCGTAGAGCGGAAAGAGCGTGGACTGTATCTGGACCATGAGACGGTGACCAGCGGGAATGGTGCGCTCGACCATCGGCAGCGCGAATGTGTATTCGAGTGGCTTGTCCGGCTCGACGGCCGAAGGGTGCGCGAAGCTGGTGCGATAGCGGCCACGGAAAATGTCCGTCGCGATGGGTAGCTCATAGCCGTTCATGTCCAACGCTTGGGCGAGGAGACCCGGGAAGGCGCCGCTTACGTCCATGTTGCCAAGCTCGCGGTTGGGGTAGACGTCAATCAGCTTGACGACCCAGTCCGAATCGCTGCCGGTAGTAGAAGCGGTCAAATGGACAACAGGCTCGCCGGAGAGTTTTAGCGGCGCGGAAAGCGGTTCGCTGACAAAAGTCAGCACGTCAGGACGACCGTCTACGAAACGCTGGTCGGCGACGAGCCAAGTGCGCCAGCCGGTGCCGTCCTTTTCCAGAATAGGCCGGGGACGATAGGGCACAGGCTTGGCAGGATCGGAAACAAATTCCGTGTAGCGGTCGGCCTTTTCTTCGCGCTCCGGAGCGCTGAACGAAAGCTTGCCACCGCGGGCGAGATAGAGCGGCTTCGAAGGCACGCTACAGCCCTGCTCGCAACTCGTCGGGAAGGTGCTGAGACGATCCCAATGGTCCAAGCCGGTGTCATAGACCCACACGGGAGGCGTGTCGGCTTTCGGGGCGTCGCGTTTTAGATATTGGTTGAAGAAGGGCACCATCACCTCGCGGCGCCACTGGTTGGAAGTATCCGTGGCCCAGAGGAACGGACCTAAGACGCGGCCCTGGCGATTGATCTGCGAGTGGAACCACGGACCCATCACAAGGAAGTTCATGGCGCTAGCGTTTGCTTTACCCTCTAGGGCCCGATAGGAATGGATCGCACCCCACATGTCTTCCTGGTCGTAGAGTCCCTGCTCCCACATGGTGGGCACGGTGATCGGAAGCTTGGCAATCAGCTTGTCGAGGGCGCCAGCCTGCCAAAACGCGTCGTAAGCCTGATGGTCGCGGAGGATGCGATTGAAGGGCAGATCGGCGCCTCCTTCTTCTCGCGCCATGTCACCTGCGGAACCTGCGTTGAGGTAATTCGTGTAGTCGTCACCGATGCGGGGGGCGCCGATGCCGGCGCCGCGGGCGGTCATCTGCTCGATGACGTAGTCTATGTTGGGTAGGCGGAAGGCGCCGTAGTGGAACCAGTCATCGCCCATCCAGCCGTCAACCATGGGGCTCTCGGGCACAGCGGCCTTCAGTGCCGGGTGGGGATGCAACAAAGCCATCACGACCGTGAAGCCTTCGTAGGAAGAACCAATCATGCCGACGCGGCCATTGGCCTCCGGCACATTCTTTATCAGCCAATCGATGGTGTCCCACGCATCGGTGGTGTCATCGGCGCCCGTGTTGTTGAAGCCTGAATCCACCGGTTGCGGTGTCATCAGGTACGGCCCCTCGGAACCGTACTTGCCGCGCACATCCTGGTAAACGCGGATATAGCCGTTTGCGACAAAGCCCTCGTCGGAGAGAGAGAGTTCGTCCAGCAGCGTGCGTGCGGGAGGTGCCGCGTGGTTGCGGACATGAGCCGCGGCGTCGTAGCAGGTGCGGGTGAGCATGATGGGAGCGTCATGCGCTCCCTTGGGAACAAAGATGACGGTGAAAAGCTTGACGCCGTCGTGCATCGGGACCATAACCACGCGGCGATCGTAGTTGCGTTCGACGGATGGTGCGTGGAAGTCATGCCCCATCTGGTCGTCCCCAACGTTCGTCGGCGAGGACTGCGTGTTTTGCGCGCCGGCGATCGCGGCGCAACAGAGCAAAACCATAAGCAGCGCGGAACGAGTGGCTGCGGTCATCGTTTCTCCTTGTTCGGTTGCGGGCACCAGCTTAAACCCCGAGCGGATAATTGTGTACCAGGGTATTTGCGCGAATGAAGCACCACCTCTGACGGCGACGGATACGCTTTTCATCGATTTGGCATCGAAGTAGGAGGGGATGGCGGGTGGTTTGTGTTGACGGATAGAGCGCGGGCGAGTTACGGGATTTGCGGGATGCTGCGATAATTGCGGAGTAGGGTGGCCGTCAAGGGTTAGGTATGAGGCGCGGGATGGGACGTACGACTGGCATGAAGCGGGCGAGATCGTTGCAGGCGGGGATGACGCTCCTGGAGTTGATTATTGCCACGGGCATATTGGCGATTCTATCGACGGCGGCGCTGCCGACGGTGCGGTTTCTGTTGATGCGGCCCAAGGAGCGGGAGCTGCGGCGCGATTTGCGTGAGATGAAAGACGCCATCGACCGTTATAAGGATTATGCGGATCGGAATTTGATTCAGGTGAAGGTGGGAAGCGAAGGGTATCCGCCGGACCTGGAGACGCTGGTAAAGGGCGTGAATCTGGGGGCTAGCGACACCACGAAGGTGCGATTTTTGCGGAAGATTCCGGTGGATCCGATGGCGCTGGACGGTACGTTATACGCGAGTTGGTAGCGGCCGGAGCTTGCGTTGTGGTGCGTGAGAAGTAATTTCGTAGGTTCTCTGCTTAATCCAAATACAAACTAAAGCACGCGAATTGCCTTAGGCGGCTGCGTTGGGAGGGCTGGCAAAGAGCACGGCCAGGATTGGCTGCGCTCCGCAGGAACGCGGGCCGTCCAGTACAACCTGACCGGCTTCAGTACAACAACGGAAGCGGGAATTTCCATAGTGGAACTGTGGGCGGGTGATGCGCGCGTTGCTGGGGTGGCATGCGCCAATTCAGCGGGGAGTTGGAAGGATCCTTGGGCAAATTTGGAACACGACGTGGAAGCAAAGGTGCGGGGGAGATACCGCACGGCTGCGCGCGAGGCGTGGATGTCGGAGATGGACAACCCGGAGTTGCTGCTGGCTGTGCTGGATAGCCTGACGGTGGGGGTGTCGTTGGTGGACCGCCAGGGGAAGATCGTGCTTTGGAACCGACGAGCGGAGCGGCTGACGGGATTTTTACGGCAGGATGCGCTGGGACGGTCGGTACGGGACGGCTTTCTCGGTTGCATGGATATGGACAACAACGAATTGTCCGGGGATGCGGCACCGGCGGTGAGCGCGCTGCGTGACGGGAAGAGTGTGACGCTGGAAACGTCGCTGCGGCATCGTTCGGGGCACCGGGTACCAGCGCGGTTGCAAGTGACGCCGCTGAGAGACGAACGCGGCACGATCATCGGAGTGGTGGAAAGCTTCGAAGAGACGGTTGCAGTGTCCGACTGGGAACGGCGGCAGAGCAAGCTGGCGGCATACGGGTGCCTGGATCGCTCGTCGGGAGTGCTGAATCACGCGATGATGCAATCGCATTTACGAGAATTGCTAGGCACATTTTCCGAGCATTCAGTGCCGTTCACGATTTTGTGCGTCGCACTGGACCAGATGGAGAGCATTAAAACGCGGCACGGGCCTGGAGCGCTGGCGTCCCTGCTGCGCATTGTGGGGCAGACGCTGGAGCATTCGCTGCGTCCGACGGACTCCATCGGGCGGTGGCAAGACAACGAGTTTATGGCGATCTTGCAGGAGTGCACCAGCGCGGAGGGGAGCAAGACAGCCGAACGCCTGCGCAAGATGGTGGCGGGAGCGAAGATCGAATGGTGGGGCGACGTGCTGCCGATCACGCTATCGATTGGCGGGACGGAAGTGCGCAAAGGCGACACCGACGAAGAGGTGCTGCGACGTGCCGAGGTGGGCATGCAGGAAAGCCGCAAGCTCGGCGGAGACCGCGCGATTCTGGACAAGGAGTAGAAGTTCGCATGCAGGCATGCAACGGGAGTGGCGGAAATTATTTTGAAGAAGGCTTTGGCAAAGGTGAGCACACATGTTTGTGATCATCGGGATCGTGGTGGTGTTCGGCGCAGTGGTGGGCGGGTATTTGATGGAGCACGGCAACCTGAAGGTGCTGTTGCAGCCTGCGGAACTGGTGACCATCGGGGGCGCGGCGATTGGAACACTATTGATCGCCAACCCGCTGCACGTTTTGAAAGGGATCGTCGGAGGACTTACTGGAACGTTTGGAGGGTCAAAATACGGCAAAGCGAAATATCTGGAGACTATGAAAATGATGTTCGAGCTGCTCAGCCGGGCGCGCAAGGAAGGGTTGATGGCGCTGGAGGCGGACAGCGACGCGCCGGATAAGAGTCCGGTGTTTTCGAAGTATCCAAACTTTTTGAAAGATCACCATGCACTAGATTTTGTGTGCGACACGATACGCATGGCGTCGGGCGGAGGCGTGGAAGCCTTTGACGTGGACCAGATGATGGAAATAGATATGGACGCGCATCATCACGAGGGCGGAATCATGGTTGGGGCACTCTCGAGTGTGGCGGACGCGCTACCAGGACTGGGGATTGTGGCGGCGGTGTTGGGTGTAGTGATCACCATGGGGTCGCTCGGCGGCCCGCCGGAAGAGATTGGACACAAAGTAGCCGCAGCGCTGGTTGGAACATTTCTCGGAATCTTGATGTGTTACGGGCTGGTCGGACCATTGGCGAGCAACATGACCAAAGCAGGGGATGAACAGCACTCCTATTATCAAGTGCTGCGCGCGATCATCGTGGCGTTCATGAAGGGCTCGCCGCCCACGTTGGCGGTGGAGTATGGGAGGCGCAGCATTCCGGGGCACGTGCGGCCAAGCTTTCAAGAAACGGAGAAATTCATCAAGGGCGGCGGGGCGGCGGCGGCGCCACCCGCGGCGTAGCGGACTGCGAACCTACTGTGGATGCCAGCAAACCTCCGATCATCATCAAGAAAAAGGTCAGCCATGGCGGGCACCACGGCGGCGCCTGGAAGGTGGCGTATGCGGACTTTGTGACGGCGATGATGTCGCTGTTTATCGTGTTGTGGTTGATGAATACCAGCAAGCCGATTCAGGAGGCGGTGAGCGGATATTTTAAGGATCCTTCGGGGACGTCAAAGAAAGTGGGAAGTGATGTGGCCGGGCCGCCGAAGAAGGCGGAACTGACAAAAGATGACATGGAGAAGCTCAAGGCCGACCTGGAGAAAGCCATGAGTGAGGTTTCTAACTTCGCGAAATTCAAGAGTCATATCACCATGACGATCACGAGCGAAGGGTTGCGGATCGAGCTGACGGAATCGGCGGGAGGAACATTTTTCGACAGCGGGAGCGCGAAGATTACGGGCGACAGCGTGGGGGTGATTAGCGCGCTGGCGGAGGAGCTGGGAAAACTGCCGAACAAGCTGGCGATTGAAGGGCACACGGATGCGAAGCCGTATGGGCCCGGGTCTTTGTATACCAACTGGGAGCTTTCTTCGGACCGTGCGAACGCGGCACGGCGGTTGATGCAGGCGAGCGGCGTCGGACCGGATCAAGTGGCGCAGGTACGGGGATTCGCGAGCGAGCGGTTGCGCCTGCCGGATAGTCCGCTGGATCCATCGAATCGCCGGGTTTCTGTGATCGTGAAATATATCGATTCGACGCCGGACGCGGACGCGGCGTCAGCCACAGGCGCGGGGGCGATCAAAGAAGGAGCCAACAAGGAACCGTTGGCCATTACGCCGCCGGCTGCGACCGCCAAGCCGACCGAAGGTGAGCCCAAGAAGGAATAGGTTGGTTGACTTCGCTGAGGCGATCTGGTGCGCTTACGCGGCGGCGATGCTGCAGAAAGGCGACTCAGAAGGCGGCCGCTACTAATGCGCTGGTGGCTTTTGCGGGGGCGGGGCGAATTTGGCGTCGTCGACGGGGACGTTTTGCTTTAGCTCGGTGAGTTGGATGGTGAAGCGATTGCCGGGGCGGGCGAGGGTCCAGCGGAATGGGAGCTTGATGCCGTCGGATTCGCGGTAATCGGCATAATCGACTTGCGTGGGATTGCGGCCAAGCGGAGTCTCCACGTAACGCACGAGCCTGACGAGCATTCCCGATTGGGTGTCGAAGTAGAGGAGCAGCGGGGGCTGGCCCTCTTTGCGGCCGATGACCAGATAGGTATCGCGGCCATCGATTTTCTCGCCTTGCTCGACGCGGAACTTCTCATACATGGTTTTGATAGCGATGGGGAAATAAAAATTGGCGTCGATATGCGCGGCATCATTTTCCGCGGCGGACATGACGTGGGTGCGAGCGGGGATACTGAGCCAGCCCTGGTGGCCGTCGAACCCGGTGAGGCTGTCACCGTCTTTCAGGTGCATGACGGAGAGGCGCTTGTCCGGGGCTTTGGCGTAGACGTCGACGGGGACGCTTTGTCCGGAGAAGGTGGCGGTGCCTTTGGCGGCGCGGCTGCTGATTTTCTGGAGCGCTGGGGCGCCACCGACGGCGGCAAGATATTTGTCGAGCAGATCGTTGGCGGCGGGGAGGACGGATTTTTCGGGGCTTGCAGCTTCTTCCGTCGGAGCGGTTTCTTCCGCCGTGATAACCGGGGTGGCAATCGGATCGGCCGCGCCACGGTGGCAGGAGTAACAGGTCACTTCACGGCGATCGTCGAAATTATCTTTGTTGATGGCCTGCATCATGGTGATCATTTTGCGGGCGGTGAGTTTGGGCTTTTTGTCGTCTTTATCCAATGCGCCGTGGACATGGCAGTATTCGCACTCGACACCGAGAGAGGCCGAGATGAATTGCATGGCGGGGATGAGTTGGTCGGCGGGGATGTCTTTGAGGGTTTGAATATTTTTGTATTGGTCGTGGGCGGTTTTCGGGGCGGTTGGTTCGGCGGGGGCTTGAGCACTGGCCGAGAGTTTGGCGGTGACGAACAGGAGCGTGGACAGCGCGATTGCTGCGATGAAATTGGAAAGGGGCTTGCTAAGCGAAATTGTGGACGCGGGTTGCGCTGACATCGAAGAGCTCCTCTTTCATAGGTCGCAGAGAATACATTCCTAAAATATTTCAGACGAAAGTGTAGCAAGCAAGGGCGGAACAACCAAAAAAGGCAGGAAAGCATGGAGAGGAATTAGGGTGTGGTGGAAAGAAGCAGATACCTCGTTTCGCTCGGGATGGCAATTTTGTGGTGCGTTGTTGCCTCAGGCGGAGATTTCGCCCTTTTTGGCTAGGGCGGTGATGCGGTCGGCGGCGCGGAAGGCTAAAGCTTCGATGGTCATGGTGGGTTGGCCGCGGCCGGAGGTGACCAGGCTGCTGCCGTCGCAGAGGAAGAGATTTTTTACGTCGTGGGTGCGGTGATCGGTGTTGATGACGGAAGTTTTGCGGTCGTTGCCCATGCGGCAGGTCCCGAGGAGATGCACGGCAAATTCCTGTTCGCTGACGGGCAAGGTCCACTTTTGCTTGGCGCCCGCGGCGTCGAGGAGTTCGAGGGAACGGGCGCCGAGCCAATTGGCTAGTTTGATGTCGTCGGGATGGTCTTTGTAGGTCATACGCAGGGCGGGCAAACCCCATGCGTCTTTTACTTCCGGGTCGAGCGAGAAACTATTATTTTCAACCGGCAGCGACGTACCATGTCCGAAGACTTCCATGGAGCGTGTGAAATTATGCTGCAGCGCGGATTTGAAATCGTTGCCCCAGCGCGGGCTGCCCGGTGGCAGAGCGCCCATGGCGAAACCTATGGGGGTCATGTCAAAGCGCGCGTCTAGACCACCGCCGCCGTAGAAGCCGAGCTTTTGCACGTCGAGTTCGTAAAAATCGTGGAGTACGCGGCTTACGGCGTAACCCTTATAGTCATTCAAGGGTTCATCGAAAACGCCGACGGAGACCGCGGCGCTATTCAGCATCAAATTTTTGCCGACGATGCCGCTGGAGTTGGCCAAGCCGTCCGGAAATTGTTTGTTGGCGGAGAGCAACAAGAGGCGTGGGGTTTCGGCGCCATTGGCGGAGACAATTACGGCTTTGGCTTTTTGGAATTGCACGTTGCGCTGAGCGTCAAAATAGACGGCACCCGTGGCACGACCGCGGTCGTCGACGGCAATGCGATGGACGTAGGAGTTGGGGCGGATTTCGCAATGGCCAGTTTTTTCCGCCATGCGCACGGCAGTGGCAAGCGAGCTGGATTTTGCGCCCACTTCGCAGCCAAAGGCCAGGCAAAAACCGCAATTCGTGCAAGCGCTGCGGCCGGGGCGCGGCTCGGAAAGAATAGCCATAGGCGCGGGAAAAGGATGCCAGCCGAGCTGGCGCGCGGCCCGTTCAAAGATGACGCCGGAGGATTTTACGGGCAGCGGCGGCATGGGATAGGGCTTGGAACGCGGCGGATCGAAAGGACTGGCGCCGGCAAGACCGCAGACGCCGATTTCCCATTCGACTTTGGTGTAGTAGGGCTCGAGATCGTTGTAGGTGATGGGCCAATCGACAAAATTCGCGCCGGGAATTGCACCGAGTTTACTGCGCTCAATGAAGTCTATTTCGTGCAGACGCCAGAAATTGGCGGTGAAGTGCACGCTGGTGCCGCCGACGAGACGGCCATAGACAAGAGCGCGCTGGGGCTTGGCTTTATCGTTGGGAGTTTTGCGGAAGGTGTTGGGCTGCAGCTTGGGATGATTGGTGAGAAGATCCTGCTGCATAACTTTAATTTCGTCGTGAACGAAATCGGATTCCGTGAGATACGGGCCTTGTTCGAGAACCACGACCTGGAAGCCGTGACCGCCAAGTTCTTTGGCGAGAATGCCGCCCGCGGCGCCGGAGCCGATGATGACGAAATCGACTTCCTCCGAGGGACGATATTTCGGGGTTTCGATATTCATTTGGATTTTTCGGAGGTGGGGGCTGGACTCCACCCGGGATAGTTGTTGTCGTAGAAACCGAAGGGCGACTGAAAGGTGTGCGCAGGTTCGCGACCGATTAATTGCCAGCCTACACCACTGCGATTGGCAGCGTATTCGGACTCGGGATCGATCAGAAAGGCGGCGATGGTGTGGGCGCGAATGGTTTCGAAGAAGGTTGGAGCGCCGTTGGCTGGGCGATTGCGGCGGCGGGCGGGCGCGTCCGGCCGGTCCAGGGAGCGCAAGAATTGATCTTGTTGCGCAGCGGAAGTGGCGGAGAATTTAGAGATTTCTGGGAACATTGCCTTGAAGTCTTGATGAAATTCGACCAAGCCATCGCGATAGATGGGCTGGGCTTCCGGGGCGATGGTGATCAGACCGCGGTCGATGAAATAGACGGCGCCGGCTTCGGTGGCACCGGGAGAAGTGTCGGATGGGATGACGCGGGCGGCGATCGCAGCGACCGCGGTGGCCTGGTCGTCGGTGAAAAATTCAAACTTTGGAGGGGTTGGCGAGAGCGCTGCAGAGCGTGCGTGGGCGCTGACGGAGAGCGCGGCCGGCCAGCCGGCGGCAAGCCACGTGGCGCCTAAGCCGGTGGTGGCGCTGATTAGAAAATTGCGTCGATCAAGTTGCATGGTTCTCGTGGTGCTTCATCAAATCGGCATCAAGAACGAAGATCAATGATGGCATTAAAAGGCGTCTGCCTCAGAAGGCGGCCGCTACAAAAGCCACATTCTGAATCGGTTGCGACTGTAGGCTGATAAGGCGGAAGCGTCAAGTGCAAACCCCTTATGGCTTCGATTCATGCTCTCACTTCTAGAGTGCAGGGCACGGCATGCCGCGTCCCCACGATTGCCGGACATTCGGCAGTGGTATACGATGCGCGATATATTTCCCAGGCTATTGCGGGCCATACCGGGAAACGATTTCACGAAAACAGCGACGTTTGAGACACTAAACGTAAAACTATGGCGACATTTACAGGGGGCATCGGATCCGGCGGCAAATGGCTGCTGGACAAAATCGTTGGGGCGATCGCGGCGACGGGAATTAATCCCAACTTGCTCACGTTTTTGGGGCTGGTGGTTAATTTTGTGGCCGCGGGGAATTTTGCGGTGGGGAATTTCCGAACCGGAGCGCTGATTGTTTTTTTCGCCGGCTTTTTGGACATGCTGGACGGACAAGTGGCGCGCCGGCAGAACCGCGTCACTGCCTTCGGAGCGTTTTACGATTCGACGCTGGATCGCTACGCGGACATGGCGCTGTACATGGGCCTGCTGGTGTATTACTCGGTGAGCGGGCGCACACCCTATGTGGTGCTGGCGGCGGTGGCTACGGCGGGTTCGGTGATGGTGAGTTATGCGCGGGCGCGGGCGGAATCCTTGATTCCGCTGTGCAAGGTTGGGTTCATGGAGCGCCCAGAGCGGCTGGTGCTTCTGATCATCGGCGGACTGGTCTATCGCATGGGGCAGGTGCTGTGGGTAATTGCCGTGATTTCCACGATCACTGTAATTCACCGGATCTATTTCACTTGGCAGGAAACGCGCGCGGGGCGGACTTTGCCGGGGATCAAGCTGGCGCAGTAGCGTGCGTCGACGACGGACAACTGGTGGTTAGGCTTGCCTAGAGGCGCGCAGCATGCCGCCACTACAAAGGCAGGTTGTACACCGATACCGCCGATTGGGAGATTCCGCGCTCTTCGTTCAGCTTTCCTCTTCAAGCGGGGCTTTGATAATTTCGCGCACGCGATCGCGAAGAGCGGGTACGTCTTCTTTTTTTAGCCCGGCGGTATCGATAGTGTCGTGCAGAACGACGGTGACGGCGCGCGGACGTAAGAGCCAGTGGCCGGTGCGAAAATGCTGGAACGAGCCCACCAAGGTCACGGGGACGATGGGAACGCCCATCTGCATGGCTAGACGGAAGCCGCCGTCTTCAAACTCATTCAAGCGCCCATCGCGGGTGCGTTTGCCTTCGGGAAAAATAATCAAGCTGGTGCCGCCATCGAGGGCCTCGCGCGTCATGCGCCACATGCGCTTCAAATCCGCGGGGCGACGAGCGTCCGGCACCGGGACATTGCCGAAGCGATGCATCAGCCAACCGTAAACGGGAATTTTGAAGTGGGATTCGAGTTCCCAGCCGCGGACGTACTGGGGGATTACGCAGTACATGAGGAACGGGTCAAACAGATTGACGTGATTGACCACGAAGAACGACGTACGCTGGGGATCAAAACCGGGCGAGAAGCGCGCCACGACCCGAGCACCGGAAAAAAAAGCGATGCGGCGGCAAAGCGCGCGCTGCAGCCAATCGTGCTTGCGCGGTTCCAGGAAAATCGCGAGAAAAATCAGAACC
>JBEKVU010000163.1:0-8570 GCA_049513775.1 Candidatus Acidiferrum sp. | reverse complement strand
ACGCTTCGTCTTCCTCGGTGAACGACTCGTGCTTGTTCAGCAACTGCAGCACGCCGACGATCACGCCGTCTTCATTACGAATCGGCAGGCACAACAGCCGCCCGGTGCGAAAGCCGAGCTTTTTATCGACTTCGGGCTCGAAGCGCGGATCGTCGTAGGCGTTTTCCAAACGGATGGCCAGGCCGTCGCGCGCCACGCATCCGGCAATGCCTTTGGTAATGGGCAGCCGAATGGCGTGCTGCTCCAACCCCATGCCCACCAGCGACCAAATTTCCTCACGCTCTTTATCGAGCAAAAATACCGTGCCGCGCTCCGCGCCGGTCTGCCGCGTGGCGATCTGCAAAATAATGTGGATGAGCTCGCCGAGATCGAGCGTGGAGTTCAGGCGCTTGGTGGCTTCGACGATGCAGGACAGCTCTTCCATCGCGCCACGGCGTTCGGCGAGGGCGAGAATGACCGCCGCGAAACGCGAAAGATAGTCGAGCTGGGCGCGGACTTCGGCGGTTAATGCGCACGCCCCGCGGACCTCGAGTGCACGCACGCGAAAATCATCGCTGCCCAGCGGGCTGGTCCAGATGGTGGGATCGTCGCCTGATGAAATCAGGGGGCTTGCGCCGTCCGCGGACTGCGGAGCCACGGGCGCTGGCGGCGGAAAATTTCCTTCAAGGGCCCACACCGTGGCCTTGCCGCCATCGACGCGCCACAAGCGCGCCGCCACGACTCCCGGCTGGAGCATCGCGGCGCGGACCACGCGCATGGCCAGTTCGTTGGCCGAGGTGCGGCCTTCCATCAGGCGCACACCGGCGAGTAATTCGGGAAACACTGCGGAAGTTTTCGCCGCTCTGGAACTTTCGCTCATATCCACTAGCTCTTCCAATAGTTCGGCCTTTGAGGGAGATGCGGTTGACGCCGGCCGCGGCTAAAGCTGGGCCCTACGGGCCCCAAGCCTTGACCGCTTGAGGCGATAAGCCTAGCAGTCCTCCGCGCCATTGCAAAGCGTTTAGCCGATTTCGCGCCGGGCCCATCGGGGTAGTGACCGAAGGCTCGAGAATCGTTACAACTATGGCAACTGCTGGGACCAAAGTACCGCACATTCGCGCATCCGCCGACCGTCCTGATTCGATGTAATCCATTGAACAAATTACACTGCACACCACAGATGGGTAGGGACCCCCGTTCCTTTTCTCGGAAATGCTGATTCTGCTGGGGTTACACGGAGCACGATTTCTAAGTGTTATAGACAAAAGGGGTTGCAGACCGCAATGTGGCGCGAATTGACGCTTTTTTGCACGGAAGTATTGATGCTATTGGACTTGCAAAGTGGCGTTTTGGAAGTGCGCATCCTAAAGGGTTTAGGCGCGCGATTGGAGGCGCGATGATCCGCAACCGGCAGCTCAGCGCAAGATTACCGTTGCGTTCGCAGATGAGCTTTGGCTCGAGCACGGCTGACGCTAGCAAGTATTCGCACGTAATTACCTCGTACTTTGTAGTATTCAAATGATCTCTCTGTTCGAAGGCTATTACTCATGGACAGAACCAGCGGGACGGGCACGCGTTGGCACTGTTTTTTTGCAGAGCCCCCGACCGTCGGGGAAGCTTGACGAGGGGCGCGCCGTGGCTTATAAACAGTGCTCCTCACTTGCTTGAACGCACATGATTATCCGCTGTAAACGCGGCTTCACTTGACGGTAGGCTCCTCGACGCCGGTCGGTCGTTACGCTCACCCCTGTTCCAACCGCTAACCACATCGATCATTGGCGCAGCTTTCCGTGCGCGGAGAAAGAAGCCATGCGTTACCTGCAATTTCGATTTACGTACACACTTTTATGCCTGGGCATTACCAGCATCACAGGCGGGGTCGCGGCACGCATTTTTGCCGGCGACACCGCCCGCGCGGCCGTCAGTTTGGGGGCGCCAAAGCAGGCGTCGTTCGAGGTGAAGAATGATTTCAAGGTGCAGGTGCCGAAAGGCGCCAAAACGGTGCGTTTGTGGTTTGCGGTGCCGCAGGAGGATGCCGCGGCCGCGGTCCGTGACCTGAATGTGACGGCTGACTTTCCCGTGCATTATTATCGCGATGATTGGGGAAACCGCGTGGGGTACGCGGAAGTAAACGCGGCCGGGGACGCGCCCATCCATCTCACCGAAGAGTTTGACCTAACGCGGACAGAGATCCGCAACAACATCGACGCGGCCAAGACGCGGCCGCTGACGGATGCAGAACGCAGCGCGCTTTCCGCCTATCTGCAGCCATCGACGCACGTGATCATCAACGACAAAATCCGAGCGCTCTCGGCGTCCATCGCAGGCGGCGAAACGAATCCCATCCTAGCGGCGCGCAAGATTTACGACTGGACGCTCGAGAATGTGGATTACTGGGTGAAGGACCCCGAGCATCTGAAGGCTTCGCCGGTGGGCAGCACGGAATATTGCCTGAATACGAAAACGGGGAACTGCACCGATTTCCACTCGCTTTTTGCTTCGCTCGCCATGGCCGCGGGTATTCCGACACGCCTGGTATACGGGTCGCTGCTGAAACCCACGTTGAACGGCGTGCAGGTAGACGGCAGCTATCATTGCTGGATCCAGTTCTTCGCGCCCAACTACGGATGGGTGCCACTGGACGTTTCGCTGGCGAATATTTACGGCAAGGAATTTCCGCTCACGGAAAAGAATAAAAAACTGGTGGAACTGACCACCGCGACGGGTTACAAAGGACGGGATCCCAGCAAAATCGACTATTACTTCGGCAACCTGGACGAACGGCGCGTAACGTGGTCCATGGGCCGCGACCTGATTCTGCAGCCTCCGCAAAACGACGGGCCAGTGAACGCACTGACAAAGATTTACGTAGAGATCGACGGCAAACAATCCACGGACTGGACACGCGAGTTCACCTACACGGAAGTGCAACGATAGTTCGCAGAACGACGATGGTGCAAAGGACGACGTCTATTTCAGCACAGGAGAACGCCCATGGAACTCTGGAAACCTGATCCAACATTTTACCCTTCTGCCAAAATGGCGATGCAAGCGCCGCCGGAAAAAATTGCGTATGTAGCCATGCTGAACGCGGAAGGCGATGGCCGGCCGGACGCGCTCGGCGTGGTGGATGTCGACCCGGCATCGAAAACCTACGCCACCCTGCTCACGCGCGTGGACATGCCGAACGCCGGCGACGAGTTGCACCATTTCGGATGGAACGCGTGCAGCGCGTGCTTGTGCCCGTACATGCCGCATCCGCATACCGAGCGGCGCTACCTGGTGGTTCCGGGCATCAAGTCTTCGCGTATTCACATCATCGATACCAAACCAAATCCGCGCAATCCGAAGATCGTGAAAGTGATCGAGCCGGAGGTGCTGGCGGAGCGCACGGGCTATAGCCGGCCGCACACGGTACACTGCGGGCCGGAAGGAATTTTCTGCAGCGCGCTGGGGTCGGTGACGGGAGACGGACCTGGCGGGATTTTCGTGATGGATCCGGACAGCTTTGAAATTTTGGGCAAATGGGAAATCGAACGCGGGCCGCAACACCTGGCCTACGATTTCTGGTGGCACCTGGGCTACGACACCATGATCACCAGCGAATGGGGCACACCGAACATGGTGGAAAACGGCGTGAATCCGGAGATTCTCTTGAAGGGCGGTTACGGACACGCGCTGCACGTGTGGGATTTGCGCAAGCGGCGTCATCTGCAAGCGCTGGATTTGGGCGCCGAATATCAGATGGCCCTGGAGCTGCGGCCCGCGCACGATCCGAGCCGCGCTTACGGTTTTCTGGGCGTGGTGGTGTCGCTGAAGGATTTGTCCGCTTCCATTTGGGTGTGGCACCGCGCAAACGGAAAATGGGGCATCCAGAAAGTGATCGATATTCCCGCCGAGGCGGCCGCGCCCGAGAAGCTGCCGCCGCTGTTGCAGGGATTTAAAGCGGTGCCTCCGCTGATTACCGACATTAACCTGTCGCTCGACGATAAATTCCTTTACGTTTCTTGCTGGGGCACGGGAGAATTTCTGCAGTACGACGTCTCCGATCCTTTTCATCCGAAGAAAACGGGTTCGCTGCATCTCGGCGGCATCGTGCGCAAGGCTGGGCACCCGAAGCATCAGGGGGCGCCGCTGAATGGCGGGCCGCAAATGGTGGAGCTCAGCCGCGATGGGCGGCGCGTTTATTTCACCAACTCGCTCTACGCGCCGTGGGACGTGCAGTTCTATCCCGAGGGCATTCGCAGCTGGATGGTGAAGCTCGACGCGAAGCCGGAAGGTGGCATGGAGCTCGACCCGAAGTTTTTTCTCGAGTTCGGAAATCTTCGCGGGCACCAGGTGCATCTTGAGGGCGGCGACGCCTCGTCTGACTCTTACTGCTACTCGTGAACCACATCCCTGGGAGTTCGTTGGGGACTTGGTGGCCGTGGGCGGCGATGTTTCTTCTCGGCGCGTGGCATGGCATCAATCCGGCGATGGGCTGGCTGTTTGCCGTGGCCCGCGGTCTGCAAAAGAAAAACGCCGCAGCGGTTTGGCAATCGCTCGCGCCGATTGCCGCGGGACATTTCGCGGCTATCGCTCTGGTGGTGGGAGCGGCGATGATCGCCGGCACGGTGCTGCCTTTACGCTATTTGAAAATTGCGGCAGCGTTCATCCTGCTAGCCTTTGGACTTTCCCTGCTTTTTCGCAAAAACCATCCGCGCTGGGGCGGCATGCAGATTGGCTTTCGCGACCTGGCGATCTGGTCTTTCCTGATGGCTTCAGCGCACGGCGCAGGTTTCATGCTGTTGCCCGTGCTGCTAAAAATGTCGGCGATGCCGAAGGGCACGCCGCACGATGCCGCTGAGCTGCATGGTACCTCGCACCACCTACATGCCGTCGATTTCGCCGGACCGTGGGCAGCGCCCGCCGCGCTGCTGATCCATACGCTGGGCTACCTGCTGGTGACCGGGCTGGTCGCATTCCTGGTGTATCAAAGGCTGGGGCTGGAGATCTTGCGCAAAGCCTGGATCAACCTGGATTTGATTTGGGCGGTAGCGTTGATCGCCACGGCAGGGTTGACGCTGCTGATTCCCGGTTAGCTTTTCGGGATATCAGCTGCGCCGCCGGTCAGGAACTCGGGAACCTTCTTAGGCGTCGTTGCGTTTGCGGAGTTCGGCGTCGCGGACTTCCCATTCCTGGCTGAGGCGGCGGATGGTTTCGCGTAGGCGGACGGCGAGTGTGGCGATGGTTTCGAGGCGCTGGAGGCCGCCGGGGGGCAAGCGGCCGTCGTTGTTGCGGCGGATTTCGGCGAGCAGCAGTTCGGCGTTGCCGAGAATGCCGGTGAGCGGATTATTCAGTTCGTGGCGCAGGACTTCGCCGAAGTCGTCTGCCGCTCCTGCCAGTGGCCCGCCGGGGTTATCCATAAAATCCTTTATCCTCGCAAGCCGCGTTTCAATGG
Organism: Candidatus Acidiferrum sp.; assembly: GCA_049513775.1. Lineage (GTDB taxonomy): Bacteria > Acidobacteriota > Terriglobia > Acidiferrales > UBA7541 > Acidiferrum. The sequence goes on along the minus strand of JBEKVU010000163.1, from coordinate 3,151 downwards.
GCTCTTGCGTACGCTCCAAGGTACGGTCTAGGGCGGGTTGGTTTCTGGGATCTGCCAGCACTTCCGTTACTCGCTGCATTCGGTGTTGCATTCTTTATTACCACCGATCTGAGATACCCGGGCGCGATGCCGGGGCCCTGCTTTCTAACCCTCGATCGCCGTCGCGCTCACAACTTGCCAGCCGCGCTCTTGTGCGCGCGCGAAGGAGGCTGCATCGCCGCCAAGTTGGCCTGCCGCCGATCGAGCACACCGCGCACGCGCTCGGTGAGCTCTTCGACGCGAAAGGGTTTGGCGAGATGCGGCAAATGATTGCGCTCGAGGAAGGCTTGGGTGGCCGGGGCGATCACGTCACCGGTGACGAACAGAAAATTGTGCTGCAGATCGTTTCCGGTCCGCACGAGAGCTTGATAGAACTGCTGGCCATCGAGCGCGGGCATGCGCATGTCGCAGACGACAAGGTCGAAGTGGCGTTCGGCGGCGCGTTTTAAACCTTCGCGACCGTCGAGGAGCACTTCCACGGTGAGGCCTTCATCCTGCAGGACGTCCGCGATGAGGCGGGCCACGGTGGGCTCATCTTCGACGACCAGCACGCGGCCATGCGCGGGGGCGCGGCGGCGTGCGAGCAGATAACTTTCCGTCATGGCTTCGAAGGCTTCGTCGCCCGAAGCGGCGCCGATGAGCGCAGGGAGAGCCATGGTGGCGGCCGGCCATGCCGGACCGGTGGCTAGGCCCTCCGCCAGGGGCAATTCGACGGAAAAAATGGCGCCGCCTTGCGGAGCATCCAGAACGCTGACGCGGCCTCCGTGTTCGCGCACGATGCTGAGAACGATGGAGAGGCCGAGGCCGGTGCCGACGCCTTCGGCTTTGGTGGTGAAGAATGGATCGAAGATGCGCGCGAGAATGCTTTGCGGCACGCCGGGACCATCGTCTTCAATTTCGAGCAAAGCGCGGCGTTCGGCGACTTGCTTGGTGCGTACGCGGATTCTTCCCCCCTGACCTTTTTGTTCGATGGCCTGGCGCGCGTTGCCGACGAGATTCATGAGCACCTGCTGGAGCTGCGCGGCGTCGCCAACGACGGCGGGCAGAGCGGCATCGAGGTCGAGCTCCATGTGAATTTTTTCCGCGGCCATGCTGAAGCGCTGCAATTCCATGGAGCGCATGACCACTTGATTGAGGGAGACGCGGCGGCGTTCCGGAGGAGTCTCGCGCGCGCTGAAGAGCAACTGGCGCAGGATGCCGCTGGCGCGCTCGGCTTCCTGAAAGATTTGGCGGACTTCCGGCAGGCGGCCACCGCCATCTTCGCGGAGGAGCAGGCGCTGGGCATAGCCGAGAATGCTGGTCAAAGGATTGCTGAGTTCATGGGCTACGCCGCTGACCATCTGGCCGAGAGCCGCGAGTTTTTCCGTTTGCAGGAGTTGCGATTGAAAGACGCGCTGGGCGGTGAGGTCGCGATAGACTTCGACGCGTCCGAGGGTGTGGCCCGCGGCGTCCAGAACGGGGCGCGCGGCGCGCTCTAAAATGCGCGCGGCGGGCTGGGTCATGCGCAGTTCATCGCGGACGCCGCCATCAAGGCCGCGCGCGAAACTGCGCCAGCGCTCGGCAAACTTGGCGGAGTCAGCGGCCTGCGGAGCCATACGGGAGATGAGGTGCTCGAGGGTGGCGCCCTTAGCAGATTCCGTGGGGCCGAGGCCGGCGAGTTGCTCAAAGCGCGTGTTGCGCGCGCGCACGCGGTCATGGACGTCAAAGAGAACTACGCCTTCTTCGAGCCACTCGATGACGCCTTCGAGGGCCAAGTCATTATCGACGCGTTCGCCGAGGCGTTCGGTGTCGGAAACGCTTTCAATGGCTACTACGGTTTCGCCGTTCGCCCCGGGAAGCGCGCGACGAAGAGAAACGGCGGCGCCACGCCGCAATTCGGCGAGCAAGGTATCGGCAAGGCAGTTCCGGTTGAGGGCGGACCGGGCTTCGCCGCGTGCTAGCCAATCCGCCACGTGCGCATGGTGCTGCTCTGTGAAAAACTCGAGGAACGGCGTGCCGGCAGAAACTTCGGGCTGGACAAACGGAACGGTACGGCGAAACGAGGCAGGAGGATCCGCGTCGCGCGCCGCGAAGGAGCTGGGGGTGGCATGGCCCGGGGTGGCCGTTTCTGTTTCTCCCCGAAGCAGTTCCGCGGCGCCCTTGCTGAAATCGGTGATGCGGCCGTGCGCGTCCAGGGCCACGAGGGACTCGGGCGTGGCAGCCAGATGAGTGTGTTGGCGCTGCGCGAGGCGCGCGGCGCGGTAATCACGTTTACAGCGCGCGATAGCCTGGCCAGCAAGAGTGGCGCGATACTCGAGGCGAGCGAGGGCGGCCAGCGACGTGCCTTGGCGAAACAGGCCGACCAGCAGAATGCCACAGAGTTGTGCTTCGGCCAGGATGGGCAAGGCCACGATGCGAGCCAGCAGTGTGAATCTGTGCGCGGCACGAGGCGCGGTTCCGACGGGGCGCTGGGTTCGTAGGGCTTCCTGCCAAGTTTCAGAAAGAGCGTCGCTTTCGGCCAAGCGCAGCCAGTCCGCGTCACCACTCTTCCAACGAAACTCCACGCGTGCGGCAGTATCACCGGGCGACCAATCTTCGGGCAGGAGCGCAATGCTGGCGAAAGCTGCTCCGACGCCGGAACCTTCCGCCCAAGAATCCACAATGCTGTCCGCAATGCGGGCCAGGGCCAACTCGGCGCGAGAATTGGAGGCTGCGGCGTCAATCGGAGTAGTTTGGTTCCTAGACTGATAGGCCGATCCGCTCTCTGCGAAGCCGGCTGATGCGCCGGCATCGAGATCGGCATAGACCGCACTGGCCAGGGCCAGGTCCGCGTGGCGTTCGCGGGCCACGCGGCGCTCGTCTTGCCAGGACAACTGCAGGGCCAGCTCGGCGGCTACGCGCAGGGGGAGCGCGTGAGGCAGGGTGCGATTTTTCTCCCGCGTGCCGCAGAGGATTACGCCTTGCAAACCGCCGCGACTGGTGATGGGCACCCACAGGACCTTTTCCAGTTCCATGAGTATCCCGATCAGGATGTACGAAGAAGGACCGGCGAGTTCCTGCTCCACGTCGCGCCCGGCGAGGAGCAACTCTTGCGGCAACGGCGCTTCGCTCGAAAGGTGTTCCCACTCCGCGG
>JBEKVU010000162.1:0-8570 GCA_049513775.1 Candidatus Acidiferrum sp. | reverse complement strand
CTTCCCAGTCACGCCACGAGGCGAATAGCCGTTCAGAGCGGGGTCTTTACCGTCCACAGTGCACCAGCACAAGACTGGGATGATGACGGAACAGTAGCAATCCTTCTGAAATTCGACCAAAGAGCATGGCGATATGCGACTAGAAGGCTCCTGCGATTTGGCGTGCATCGGTATGCTTTGTTTCCTGACCTTGATGGCCTATCGGCCCACCTTTCTTCGGTATACACGCGCGGACTAAGCCTAAAGCTTGGCCAAATCGCGACACCAGTTGACGATGACGAAGATCAATGAAAGCCGGATTTCTTTTCGCCTGACAAGGTGCGCGTTACGCTAACACATTTCGCCATACGCGTTGGGCGTTCCGGCGAGCGCCATTAGAAGACTCTAGTAGTGGGCGAACTTAACGATTGCAGCGCCGATGCTACCGCCAATCAACGGCCCGATGATCGGAACGAGAGCATAGCCCCAATCCGTTTTACCCTTGCCGGCGATGGGCAGAACGAAGTGCGCCAGGCGCGGGCCGAAGTCGCGCGCGGGGTTGACGGCATATCCCGTGGGACCGCCGAGGCTGAGCCCGAGGCCCCACACCAACATGGCCCACAGATACGGGCCGTAGCCCGGCATCAGGCCCGTGGGGGAGACGGCCGTGGCCCCGAACGCAAACCCAACGGCCACCAGCGTGGTCGCGCCGATGATCTCCGTCAGGATGTTCGAAGGAATATTGCGAATGGCGGGACCAGTGCAGAAAATTCCCAACTTCGCGCCTTGGTCCGGCGTCTCTTTCCAGTGGGGCAGATACGTTAGCCACACGAGAACGGCTCCGACGAACGCTCCCAGCACCTGGGCCCCCCAAAACGGAATGACGTTATCCCACTTGCCGGATGTCAGCGCGACGGCCAGCGTAACTGCAGGATTAATATGCGCGCCGGGACTGCCGCAGGCAATCGCCACAAAGATGCCGGCGAGCACCGCCAGTCCCCAGCCTGTGGTGATGACCATCCATCCGGAACCTTCGCCCTTGGACTTTTTGAGAAGTACGCAGGCAACCACGCCGTCTCCGAACAGAATCAGCACCATCGTCCCCATAAACTCACCGAACAGTGGCGAATGCATCCAACTCCTCCTTTAATCTCATGTGGCACTGGAACGCCTTCTCACGCGCCATGGGCTGACTGCGGTTTGGACTGAGGCTGTTCGTCCACCCAGTCAAACGAGCGGGTTACCGCTTTCTTCCAGAGCCGATACTTCTCTTCCCGGACGTCCTCTTCCATGTGCGGATTCCATGTGTGATCGATGGCCCAATTTGCTTTCAGCTCTTCGAAATCCTTGTAAAAACCAACCGCCAAGCCCGCGGCATAGGATGCACCGAGCGCGGTGGTCTCCTTCACCACCGGGCGGACCACCGGGCGGTTCAGAATGTCCGATTGAAATTGCATGAGGAGTACGTTTTCAACCATGCCGCCATCGGTTCGCAAAACATCCAGGTTGATTTTGGAATCGAGTTGCATGGCTTCAACCACTTCCCGTGTTTGAAATGCCGTGGACTCAAGGACCGCCCGCGCCAAGTGCCCCTTGTTTGCGTAGCGCGTCAGCCCCGCAATCACGCCACGCGCGCTCGTCTTCCAATACGGAGCGTACAATCCGGAGAACGCCGGAACGAAATACACGCCGCCGCTGTCTTTTTCCGTGCGCGCCAGAGTTTCGATATCGGAGCTCTTTTGGATCATTCCCAGATTGTCGCGGATCCACTGCACGAGAGCGCCGGTCACCGCGATGCTTCCTTCAAGCGCATACTGCGCCGGCTTATCGCCCAGCTTGTACGCCAACGTGGTAAGCAGTCCGTATTTCGAATGCACGGGCTCGCTGCCGGTGTTCATCAGCAAGAAGCAGCCGGTGCCATAGGTGTTCTTCGCTTCGCCGGGCTTGAAGCACGTCTGACCAAACAACGCCGCTTGCTGGTCCCCGAGAATTCCTGCAATGGGAACGTCCTTCACCGCCGCAACTTGCGCGTTGCCATATACTTCGCTGCTCGACCGGATCTGCGGCAGCATTTTCTCGGGTATACCGTACAACGAGAGCAGCTCCTTGTCCCACTGCAGTGTCTTGAGGTCCATTAACTGCGTGCGACTAGCGTTGGTGACGTCCGTGATATGGATTCCGCCCTGAATGCCGCCAGTTAACTTCCAAACCAGCCACGATTCGATGTTGCCAAAAATCACGTCGCCGGCTTCCGCTTGTTCGCGCGCTCCTGGAACATTGTTGAGAACCCAGCGGATCTTGAGTCCGCTGAAATAAGCCGCCAGAGGAAGTCCGGTTTTCTGGCGGAAGCGATCTTGCCCACCATCGCGCGCGAATTCTGCAACGGCGTCTTCCACGCGCGTATCTTGCCAGACCAGCGCGTTATACACCGGCCCGCCGGTCTTACGATTCCAAACCACCGTCGTTTCTCTTTGATTGGTGATGCCAATGGCGGCGAGATCTTTCGGACGAAGTCCTCTCTGCTGCATGGCGTCGGCAATCACTTCTTGTGTGCGCCGCCATATCTCTTCCGGATCGTGCTCCACCCACCCTGGCTTTGGATAAATCTGTTCGTGCTCCTTTTGCGCCACGGAAACAATTCTTCCGGACTTGTCGAAAACTATAAATCGCGTGCTCGTCGTGCCCTGATCGATCGCTCCAAGGTAGCTAGCCATGATTCATCCTCCTGATACTTCGCCGTTTTCCCCGGCACGATCTAAAACGCAACAATTCGTTTCTGCGAGAGAATCTAGCCGCGGGAGGCAGGCACTCCTGCCCTACCGATCCGGTCCAGGGCCCTGCGAAGCCATCAGGCAACCGGTTCGCTTGGATACCCGCAAACATATTTCTCTAGCCCGACATTGCAGACTCTCCCCCAGCGTCAAATTAGAAATTTACTTTCACGCGAAACCCGAAAACTGGCGCGTTCGTTAGGTGCGAATTGCCGCCAACATCCGCGTAATACTGAAACGTTGGCTGCCAGAGCAGGTACGGCGTTATCTGCATCGCGTAGTTGAGTTCGAGGGCTTTTTCCGAGCCGAGCGCGGGCGAACCGAGGAGTACGCCCGCCTCGCTGAAAGGATCGCTGATTTTGCTGTATATAAACGCGAATGCCAGACCGTCCTGGTCGCGGTGCGGGATCAAGCCGTTATAGCGAAAGCCGGTGGTCGTCTGGGTGTTCTGCCGGTTCAGCTCTCCGGGACTCCAGTCGTAGGCGAACAATAGATCCAGCCCGCGATTCGATCCGGCGTCCGGGCGATACACCGCCTGGTTGGCACCAAAATAAATCAAATAGTTTCCGCTCGACTCAATTCCCTGCACATTGGTAAATTTTCCGCCATTATATGCGGCACCGAATTTGTAGTGGCCCGGATAATTTTTGGCCAGAGCTGCGCCCGACGAGCCTGACGAAGACGTGTCGGCCGGATCGACGTAATACCCCATTTCAAACACAAAATCCGGACTGTCGCTAATCTGGAAGTTAGTTCCGGTGGGATCCTGTTGGTAGGGATTGCGGTTACCGGAAAGCACCGCCGACTTCACGTAGAATTGCGGTACCGGAAAGAATCGCACCTCAACCGCGGGCGTTCCGGCAGGATTGAAAGACTCAAACGTCGTCGGGAACAGATTCCCGAGCGCGTAATCCAGCGGCTCAATCAAATACGACCCGCCGTATTCCTGCACGCCGTAAAAATCCAGGCCCGCAAACTGGCCGGCCTTAATGAACAGTTTGTTGTCGAAGAATGCTTGCTGCAGCCAGAAGGAATCCAGCCGCGTGGTGTGTGCGCTGACCAAACCGCTGGGATTGGCGATGGCGCCGATGTCGCCGCCGAGGTTTCCACCGCCCTGCCACAGTGCCGTCACATGAAACGTTAGGCCTTTAAGTCCTGCGAGCTTTCCTAAGTCAATATCAACCGTTCCGCGGGATCTTTCCCAGCCTGCTTGCCGTTGTTCCAGACCGCCACTTGTATTGGCTTGCAAATCCGAAACGTAGAACAGATCGAACGTGACGCCCTTCTCCGCGAGCGCGCTTCTCTCGCCTCCCCAATCGCCAAACAGATATTTCTGCGTGAAGAAATTGTTAGCGGGAGGATCCGAACTTGTGTTGCTCTGCGCGAATACGGAAGTAGCGGAAACCAGAAAGAAGAACACCGAAAATACATGCGCGAGATACTTAAATGTCTGGCTTATCGGCCTATGAGCTTCGCCACAGCGTTGAGGCGGGAGGTGATCTTCATAGCGGACGCGGACTTCATACATTTCGCTCATCTCACGTCCCCTTGGCCCGGAATTCCCCGTGGTGTTCATGCACTCTGCGCAGCCCCGGGGGTAAGCCCTGCCACGCTGAAATACCGATCGATCTTGGCAACGTATTCGCGAACCTTGGACTGCGTCTGCTCGGCAGACCAGCCAAGCTTCTGCCCAAGAAGCGGCCCGACTACCGGTGCCGCCTTTTGCGAAGCCCGCCAACTGAAAAACTCCAAGCCAATACGCCGCGCCAAAACGTCGTCGATGGTCTGTGCCATTTCGTCCGCGCTGTAAACAATCTCCGCGCGAATCGGTGCAAAGCCTTCCACGATAGGTTTGGCCAGTTCCGGGTCTTTGGCGGCGAGTTCTAAGACTTCCGGCGCGGTGGTGCCATACCGCTCCGCCAGATGCTGCGCGGTCGGTTCGGATACGCCGTACTTCTTGATCAGGCCCATCCAATACACTGGCGTAAATCCGCTCGATCCGGTCAGCGGTCGGCTGCGCGTCAGCGTCGGCGTTTCCGGCACGCCCAAATACTTTTGCACCGCGTTGATGGTGTCTTCCGCCATGGCGCGATGCGTGGTCCACTTTCCTCCCATGATGCTGATCAAGCCGCTCTGTGGATCAATTTCGAGTTCGTCGTCCCGCGAGAGCTTCTTGGTGTCACCACCGTCGCCGCGGCTCACGAGCGGGCGCGCTCCTGCAAAGCCTGCAACGATCTGGCTGGCCACCACCGGCTTTTCCATATATTTGTTGAGCTGCCGCAGCATGAACTCCACTTCGTCTTCGGTCAGCAGCAGTTCGTCATGGACGCCGACTTCCTTTTCCGTCGTTCCAACAAGCAGCCGGCCCATCCATGGCACCGCAAAGAGCACGCGGCCATCGTCTGTTTTCGGAATGAGCATCGCGTCTTCGCTCGGCAGGACGTCCAGCGGCAGCAGAATGTGACTTCCTTTGCTGAGCCGCATGCGCTTCGGGATCCCCGGACTGGCCATATCCCGCATAATATCCGCCACCGGACCCGTGGAGTTTACGAACGCCTTCGCTTGAATCACGAATTTTCGGTGCGTCAGCTGATCTTCCACTTCCGCCGCGGACAATTTCCCAGTCGCGGCCTTCTGCAGTCCGGTTACACGCAGATAATTGGCCGCATCGCCGCCGGACTCCCAAAAAGTCTTAACCAGCGCGATGTTGTAGCGCGCATCGTTGAACAGCCCGTCGGCATAGGCCACGGCGCCGACCAACTCTTCGCTCTTGAGCGTGGGCATGCGGCGCAGCGTTTCTTTCCGCGAAAGAAAATGGCTCGGAAATATGCTGGTCTCTCCGGCGATCCAGTCGTAGAGTTTCAGTCCCACGTCGTAATAACCGGCATCCACCCAGTGATAACAAGGAATGAGGAATTCCAACGTGTGCGAAAGATACGGACCGTTTTTTAGCATCAAGATGCGTTCATGCAACGCGCGATTCACCACGTGATACTGCTCGGGGTCCATGTCTTTGACCGCTTCTTCGAGGTAGCGCACGCCGCCGTGGATGATTTTTGTGGCTTTGCTCGAGGTGGCCCCGGCGAAGTCCCCGCCTTCGACCAGCACCGTCTTCAGCCCGCGCAGCTGGGCATCGAGCGCGCAGCCGGCTCCGGTCGCTCCGCCGCCGATAATGCACACGTCGTAGGATTTACCTTCAATACTGTGCAGCGATTCCTCGCGAGTTTTCATGGTTTCCCCTGCATCGCGCTCGTCGGCGTCTGGCGGAGTTCGTCTCGGTGTAATTTTATGTGTGCGAAGCGAGCGCAGCTGAACCCCTATCCATCCACGCAAGCCACGAACGGATGGCTAGGGTGCAACGCGATTGCCATTTCGGACCGTTCCAGGCCAAATCGCAAGTTATGTCGGGTGAACTACATACGGAGGGAGTGGCAGGCCCAGTCGAATGACCTGGCAGGAGCAGCGTCAAGTTTTCGACACCTTCGTCAATCTTTGGACAGAACGCGGCATGCTCGCGCCATAAACGTGCGGGAGAGAGACCTCTAGCAACGGTAATTGTTGATTAATTGAACGCCAAACCGCTCTTTACAGGCGTACTAGTTCAACGCGACGATTTCTTGCGCGACCCGCGGGCGAAGAATTTCTAGCCACCGGACGCGACTCGCCGTAACCCTTAGCGCTCAAGCGCCCGCGATCGATTCCGTGATTCGCCAGCCAATTCATCACCGCCTCGGCGCGGTCGCTCGAAAGCTGCAAATTCGCCTCGCGCGAACCAACATTGTCCGTAAATCCTTCCACGCGAATGTTCCAGTCGGCATGATCCTTCAAGGCCGTGACGGCGTCGTTGAGAGATGCCTCGGAATCCGGCGTGATGTCCGCTTTGCCCGTCGCAAAATGGACGTTAGATAGCGTGAAGCGCCCGCCGGTATCGCGCAAAGAGGTGGCTACATCGGCATGTGCTTCCACCGTGCCGAGATAGCGGTTCAGCTCAGCAACCAGCGGACGCGCCCCACGAGGCGTCGGCACCTCGCGCCGCAGAATATCTTCATTACTCACCTTTTCGCCGTATAACTTGTGATCTTCGCCCTCATCCGGCCGCAGCGTCGAGCCTTCCAGAGATAATCCCGCGAATAGTCCGCGCGAGCGCGACCACGAGAGGATCTCCGCGTGGAGCAGCACATCGGTGTTCGCGCTGGTGTCGCGCCCCACCGGCCCTGCTGCTGCTTCGGCTTCGCCACCGATCGTGAACTTATCCTCGAGTAGCTTGTGCATTCCGCCTTCATTCATGATCAACATGAAGACGTCCGTCGACGAGCCGCCGATTTGCAACCCGTAGCTGCCGCCCTCGATGCGTATCGCCGCAGGCGTGCCAAAACGCCCGGTGCCCTCGCGCCGGCACGATACAAAACCCCGCCCATACTTCCCGCCGATAATGAACGCAGCCTTCTTGACGCCTGGAATGATTACTACGCAACGGGATTTGTTGTAGAGATCCCGTGGAATGCCCTTATCGGGTATATGCATCACTTCCCGAAATGACAGCGCCGAGTTTCGTAGACGCTTGTCCGGAGTGTTCTCCGCATCTTGAGCAGATGCCGGTGTCGCGCTCAAAAAAAGCAAAAGTCCAGCGCCGAGAAAACTAGCCGCGGTCAACGCAAGCCGCGAAGTACGCACATTTCTGATAAGCCTAAGATCCATGGTTGTCCTCCAGGTTAAACGCCGACACCTGTCAGACTCCTACAGTAGACAGGCACGAGGCTCCGGAACATCCCCAATTCCGTGTACACCCCCGCTCAAAACACCGTAGCCAATCCGGCATCAACTCGCGCGAGCGCTTAGCGTCCAACGTTTAGCTGGCATGCGTCTCGAGCCATCGTCCCACGAGCCCGGCCGCATGCTCGCACAGCCGGCGATCTTCGCTCCCAAATGCCGCCGGCACATGGCTGTCGATATCGAGCTCGCCGACTACCTTGCTCCCAGCGAAAATCGGCGCCACGATCTCGGATTTGGTCTCCAGCGAGCAAGCCAAATACCGCGCGTCGGAGCCCACATCGTCTACCACCACCGTCTCGCCGCTCGATGCCGCCGCTCCACAAATTCCCTGGCTCAGGGGAATGCGCGTGTGGGGAGTCGCTGCGCCGCGGAATGGGCCGAGCACCAGCACGTCTTCGCCGGCGTCGTTCTCCAGCAGGTAAAATCCCACCCAATTGTAATTTTTCAACGCGCCATGAAGCACGCCCACGATGGAGTCCATCAGACCGGATGCGGTCGTCGCCTCGCGCTCCAGAGCCTCGAGCGTTTCAATCAAACTCGCCGGTGCGAGCTTCGCGGTATTCATCCCGGTATTCATCGCTCAATTGAAACACAACCCTTGCCGGAGAGGAAAGCGCTTGGGAGGAAGTCAGAGTCAGACCCGGCCCGTATCACACGCGGCGCTCGCATAGCCCGGTATTTCCAGGGCCCATGTCTTAGGGGCAACTCTCTGAATCGTTCAAGACGCCGCGCTGTGGCGCACCGGAATAGCGACGGCCGCCTGTAGTTCCTGATCGAACATCACAAACCGTCCCGTCATGTTCTTGGCCAGTACTGCGATGCGCGCAGCGGCCGCTTCGCGCGTCGCAGTGGCCTCCAGCCACAAGGACTCTCCAACAGGTTCTTCCTCCCAAATATCAAAGCGGTCGTGCCTGCGCGCACCTCGGGTCTTTCCAAGTGCAGCGTTGGCCGCTTTGGCTGTCGCGGCACACTAGCAGATGCGTTGTCACATCTTCGTTATCGCAAATGTCCTGTCAACAATTACTGGTGCGGGCGCGCTACACTCTA
>JBEKVU010000161.1:0-8570 GCA_049513775.1 Candidatus Acidiferrum sp. | reverse complement strand
ACGAGGGAGTGGCGAGCAAGTGGAATTGCCCGCCAGCGGGTTTAATACATTGTGCAGCCCCGACCGATAAAGCAAGCGAGGCGCCGCAACGCGACTTGGCACTCTCGGTAAGCGAGCAACAATTTTTCGAGCATGAGGAGAATCGATGAAACGCAGCGAAAATTCGCATGAAAGATTCGCCGGATACTTCGCTATCTTCAACCCATCGAATACTGCAGGTTACTTTCACGCAACAAAGTTGTGCCGAACCGTGTTTCATCTTGCGTGTGTAGTGGAAGGCACGTACACTACAGCAAGAATCGCAGTTCCGGGGTGAGGTATGGCTTTCGTCCGCCGCAAAGGGAAGGCGTTTTTTCTGGTGCACAACGTGCGCCGCGGCGGAAAAGTGCAACAAATCCACCTGGCACGGCTCGGCGTGCGTGCGCGCATCACCGACGAAGTGGTTCGCCAGGTGGCCAAGAAGCATCCTTTTGTGGAACTGAATTGGAAGGCTCTGCGAGAGCAGTTGAACGGGCAACTCAGTCAGCAGCTCGAACTCGCGGACCCCAACTCTCCCGCGATCCAGAGCCTCGTGGGCACGCTGCGAGCGCTCAACATGGATCTGGCGGATCTCTTTCCGCCGCTTCTAAAGTTTTCCGAATCGCCGGTTGTGGCGCAGGAGCTGCTGGTGCAGTTGCGGCTGCTGCAATCCACCATCCAGGTCAAGCTCGATCAATTTGACCGCGGACGCCGTAGGTTCGGGAGTACGCCCCTTGGGTCGTCGCACGGTTCGTTGCGCGCGATCTAGGAGCGTTGGGAGGCGGTCATGGGCGAAGTTATTCTTTCACTCGATCCGAACAAGCGTAGCGTGCAGACGGTGGATTTCCAGACCGCGCTGCGTGCGAAGATCGTGGGGCAAACCGAAGGCGTGCAAGCGCTCGTCGACTTGTACCAGGTTTTCTGTGCCGGCTTGAACTCGCCGGGGCGGCCGGTAGGCAACCTGCTGTTCCTCGGACCAACCGGATCGGGCAAGACGCGCATGGTCGAAGCCGCGGCGCAAATCCTGTTCGGCGATGCCAAATCCATCATTAAAGTGGACTGCGCCGAATTTCAGCATTCGCACGAAATCGCCAAGCTGATCGGCTCGCCCCCGGGATACCTCGGGCATCGCGAAACGCACCCGCTCATCACGCAGGAAGCGTTGTCTGCTTCGCACACGGACAAGCTGAAGCTCAGCTTCTTGCTCTTCGACGAGATTGAAAAAGCTTCCGACGCCCTCTGGCAGCTGCTGCTGGGTATGCTGGACAAGGCCACGCTCACCCTCGGCGACAATCGCAAAGTGGATCTGTCTCAAACTGTGATTTTTCTCACCTCCAACCTCGGCGGCGGTGAGATTACCGAACTGATGCAAGGCGGCATGGGTTTCATCCAACCGAAAGACAAGCCGGCGGATATGTTGAACGAAAAGGTCGAACGCACCGCCATGGAGGCGGCGCGGCGCAAATTCTCGCCCGAATTCATGAATCGTTTGGACAAAGTGGTGGTGTTTCATCCGCTCAAGCGCGAGCAACTCGAGGAAGTGCTGGGCATCGAGCTCGGCCACGTGCAACAACGCGTGCTGGAAACCGCCAAGGGCCAGTTTCTGTTTCGCGTTACGGACAATGGCCGCGAATTTTTACTGCAAGAAGGCACTGACCAGCGCTACGGCGCGCGACACTTGAAGCGCGCCATTGAACGTCACGTGGTCTACCCGTTGGCCAATTTGCTGGCCACGGAGCAGGTGCATCTCGGCGACCTGGTGCGCATCGACTGGGACCGTCAACACGATGGCCTGACCTTCGTGCGCGAAGGCGAAGGCGCGCTGGTGCAGAGCCAGCCTGCGGAAGCCGAGTCCGCGCCCGCGGTGACGGAAGCCACAGACGGTCGCCCGATCAATGCGCCTGTAGAAGTAGTGGTCGAAAGCCGCAAATCCCGCGCCGCGTTACCTGCGGCGACTCCCGTGGCGGCGCCGCAAGCACGGAAAAAGCAAGACCGCGTTAATTCTTAGGTGACTCGCGCGTTGGTTGGTAGGTTCAACCATAACTTGAACATGCTCTGGCCTTCTAGGAAGTGCTAGACATCGCGCCCCTTTTTGTCGTCCCTGGCCTGACACAAAGTGTTTCACCGCTCTCAGTTTGCACGGGTATGAAACAGTGTCTCAACGCGTGAGACAGATTCGGGAATTTCACCCGCCGTAAGTTGTTGATAGTCCTTCATGTTAAGAAGACTCTAGTTTTCCAAAAGATTGGCACTTGCCATGCACATTCTCATTCCCAGCGCGTTGCTGAGACGCGTTACTCGTCTGGGGGAGCCGGACGAGTCGAGGGACGCCATAATGAAAGCCGCGGTTCGACAGCAACTGGATCCCACGATTCGCAGTATCGATACTCGAGAATTTGAGTCGTCGCTCCGCGCCAAGGTGGTTGGACAGACCGAAGGTGTGCAGGCCCTGGTGGACATGTATCAGGTCTTCTGCGCTGGGCTGAATTCGCCGGGCCGCCCAGTCGGCAACTTGCTGTTCCTCGGGCCTACCGGTTCGGGCAAGACCCGCATCGTCGAGGCGGCCGCCGAAATTCTGTTTGGCGATGCCCGCTCGATCATCAAAGTGGACTGCGCCGAGTTCCAGCACTCCCACGAAATTGCGAAATTGATTGGTTCGCCCCCAGGCTACCTCGGCCATCGCGAGACGCACCCGCTCATCACCCAGGAATCGCTGGCCGCTTCGCACACGGACAAGCTGAAGCTGAGTTTCCTGCTCTTTGACGAAATTGAAAAAGCTTCTGACGCGCTCTGGCAGTTGTTGCTCGGGATGCTGGACAAAGCCACCCTCACGCTGGGCGACAATCGCCGCGTGGACCTCTCCCAAACAGTCATTTTTCTTACCTCCAACCTTGGCGGCGGCGAAATCACGGAAATGATGCACGGCGGCATGGGCTTCATTCAGCCCAAAGACAAGCCCGACGACGCGATGAACGAAAAAGTAGAACGCACGGCCGTCGAAGCTGCGCGCCGCAAATTCTCTCCCGAATTCATGAATCGTCTCGACAAAGTGGTAGTCTTCCACCCCTTGCGCCGCGAGCAACTCGAACAGGTTCTCGAAATCGAACTTGGCCAAGTGCAACAGCGCGTGCTGGAAACCGCCAAAGGACAATTTCTATTCCGCGTGACCGGCCAGGGCCGCGACTTCCTCTTGCAGGAAGGCACCGACCAGCGCTACGGAGCCCGTCACCTCAAGCGCGCCATCGAGCGCCACATCGTTTATCCGCTGGCGAATTTGCTGGCCACCGAACAAGTGCATCTCGGCGACCTGGTGTGTATCGATTGGAATACTGAACAGGATCGCTTAACGTTTGTCCGCGAAGGCGAAAATCTCGCCGTACCGGTGCGCAAAACGGAACCACTGCTCACCTCGCGTTCCTCGCAGGCGCGCAACGGCAAATCCGTGGAGACGCCAACTACGACCATCGGTCCGGAACCCATGCCGCGCATGGCCCGGTAAACCATGGCGCGTTAAAACCAGCGAACGCAAAAGTTTTTAGTTCAAGCAGAAAGGGCGCCCAGGTCCAGCCGGGCGCCCTTCCTGTTTTGCTGCACCGTTGAGGCGATCACTTGCCGTCGTTGAAAAGGAACGGCAGCACGTGGATCTGTTCTTTGCGCACGGCTTCAAGCTCGCTCGGGTCGAAACCCAAGGCTTTGATGATCGTCGGTGCTACCTGTTGGTTGAGCACCGCGCTCTTGACGACCTCGGAAGTCAGCAAAGGATTCGAGACAAGTAGCGCCGTGTGAACATCGTCTTCGTTGAACCCGCCATGCTCGGCGATCTTTGTCCCACCGGTGAAGATCACTCCGGTGTTGACCTTGAGAATGATGTCTGGCGTGCGCGGATCGCTTCCGGGATCGTTGAATTTATCTTTCAGAGATTGCCCGGCGAAGATTTCCTGTATCCCGAGAGCCGCCTGATTGGTTGGCGTGCTGAGCTGCGCCACCACGCCGGCTGCGAGCGAGGGGTCGGTAAGCCAAATGAGCGAGCCATCGTCAGAAATGTCGAACGCGTCTGCCGAACCGATCGTGGCCGTCGGCTGGCCATTGCCTATGTTCCGGTTCTTGGTGCGGTCGATGGGCGACTGGCCGTGCTTTGCGGCAATAATGATCAGCGTGGAATCGTTGATCTCCTGCTTCTTTATCTCGGCCACCATGAGACCGAGCGACCGATCCACAAAGTCGAGTTCCTCGGCGAGACCTTGCGAGGGGGTTCCGAGAACGTCCGAATACCCGGCGTTGGGCAGTTTTTCGCCGACGCTCACGGCTTGGAAGTTGGTGCCGAAAATCGCCGGCACACCCACCTTTTTGGATCGGTCATGCGTGTAGCCATCAATCTGATTGATGACCGCCTGCACGTGTAGCTGGTCGTAGCACTGAATATTCTTCAGGTCCGTTGTCCAGCCGTCATCCACTCCGGGGTCCGGAAAATTCACCGGCGTGCAGCCGGAAAAGGGCAGGGCCACCGGAATTGAATTGATTTCCGGTCCGTAAAAGTCGTCGACGCCCTTGCCGCTCGGTCCATTGGTCCATTCATAGGAAGGATGCTTATCCGTCCACGCCGTCAATCCGCCGTGCGACTTCACCACCTCGAAGATGGTGTTCACGCGCAGATATTGGTGTGGATAGATCGGCGCGCAGTTGTTGTTGGGGTCGCGCGGAAGGAAGGCCGGGTTGATGCTGCCGCCGCCGTCGAGCTTGGTCAGGTCCGCGTCAATTCCTTCGTCATATTCCACTACGCCGCCGATGGTGCCGGGGCAATTTCCGCCGGTGCTGCCCACGCCGGGATTTCCCGTCAATTGCGGCGAGGTGCTGCGATTGTATGTAACGTCATACCAGAAACCGGCGGTGGTCGGGCTGCCGCCAGTCACGAGCGAAGTCAATCCGGGAAAGGAATCGGACGGTGTTGTTGTGGCGTTGTTGGTGTAGGTGATGCCGTGGCGGCTGAGCGCCGCAAGCGTGGAGTCTCCGTGGGTGGCGACGTAGTTGGCCAGGTCTAGGGCGTGCAGGCCGTCGACGCTGATCAACAGCACGTGCTTGATTTGACCAGGTTGCACTTCGTCGTTTGCGCGGGCTGGAGCTGGCAAGGTGGCACCGATCATTCCAGCGGATACGGCCATAGCGAGCATTCGTTTTAGCAAGACTTTCTCCTTTTCGTGCGTGGGTATCGAGGGATGGCGAACCCCGGTCGAAGTCTGGCCTGCCTGTGTTACAAGTCGGAGGCTTTGGCGTATCAGGCGTGTTAAAGAATGTAAAAGAATCCTAGCCGTCGATCTGGAAAGGCTTGGCGCACGATCCAGGGCTAGGTCTTGAAGGTTGCGGCCAGCGGGAACTCGGCGGACGAAAGTCCATCGGCATCGTGAATTTCTGCCGCGCGGTGCAGCGCGTCCGTGACGCTCGCGCAGATATTCTCCGCCCCAACGTGGCGGGCGAATTCTGCCTGCTGCATCAACTCCGCCGGTTGCGGACGTGCACCGCACAGAATTAACGACCGGCCCGAAGCGTGAACGGTATCCGAGAGCTCGCGAATCGCCGCGAGGCCGGTGGCGTCGATCGCCGTCATGTTGCGCAGACGCAGGATCACGATAGGTGGCAACGTGTTGAGATGTTCGAGAATTTCGGCGAACTTATCCGTGGTGCCAAACAGGAATGGTCCGTGGATGCGATACACCGTCGCGTAGCTCGGAATGTCCTTGCCTTCGAGAATGTGCACGTGGCTGTCGGCGACGTAATCCTTGGTTACGCGAGTTACCGTCGTGGTGCGCGACACTTTCCGGATAAATGTTAGCGCCGCCAGTACCATGCCGACTTCTACCGCGAACGTCAGGTCGGTGATGACGGTGAGCGTCATGGTCAGCAGCCATACGGCGATGTCCGCCTTGGTGAGCTTCAGAATCTCGGGAATCTCGTGCCACTCGCCCATGTTGTATGCCACGATCATCAGAATGGCCGCGAGCGCCGCGAGCGGAACGTGCTTTACCAGCTGCGCGGCAAACAGCACGATGGCCAGTAACGTCAGCGCGTGAATCATCCCCGCGACTGGCGTTTTGGCGCCAGAGCGCACATTCGTGGCGGTCCGCGCGATTGCCCCCGTGGCTGGCAGTCCGCCAAACAAGGGCGAAATAATATTCGCGATCCCCTGACCTATTAACTCCACGTTCGGATTGTGTTTGTCGTGGCTCATGCGGTCGGACACCACCGCAGACATCAACGATTCGATCGCGCCAAGCATCGCCACGGTAAACGCCGAAGAGAAAAGTTGCCGCACCAGTTCGTAGTGCAGCGGCGGTATGGCGAACGTTGGCCACCCGCTCGGGATGCCGCCAAAGCGCGTGCCGATCGTCTCGACAGGGATGTGCAGCGCATAAACCAAGCCCGTAGCGCCAAATGTCACGAGGATCGCGCCGGGTATCTTCTTGGCGTACTTGAGACACAAAACCATTACCGTAACCGAGGCCAGCGAAATGGTCATCGCCGGCAGTGAAATGGTGTGCCAAGCCTGTCCATACGCCTGCATGCGATGGAAAAAATCGCCCGGCACACGATCCATTTGCAAACCAAAAAAATCGCGAATCTGCGTGCTGGCGATCAAAATGGCGATGCCGTTGGTAAACCCAATCACCACCGGCCGCGGAAAGTATTTCACCGCGGCGCCCATGCCCGTGGCCCCAAGCAGCACCAGGATCACACCCGCCATCATGGTGCAGACGAACAATCCTTCCACACCAAATCTGGCCACGATGCCTGCAACCACCACGACAAAGGCCCCGGTAGGTCCGCCAACCTGCGTCTTGCTGCCGCCAAGCGCTGAGATAATAAATCCCGTCACGATGGCGCAGTACAGCCCCGCTTGTGGCGAAAGCCCCGAAGCAATGGCGAACGCCATGGCCAGCGGCAAAGCTACCAAGCCCACGGTGATTCCCGCGATCAGGTCCGACAGAAACTTATGCCGGTCGTAGTCGCGCAGCAGTAGGACGGATTTGGGCAGCCAGGCGGCGAGAGCGGGCGTCATGCGGCGTTCATACCGAGGATGTTCAACTCAACTTCGTCAGAGCCAATCGCCGCGCTTTTATGAGGCGCAGCGTAGAGCGCCCCAGGTTGCCCGGACGTAAGACTTAGAAATATTCGTCTGTGCGGACCACGAGCGACGCGAGATGCCACGAGAATAGCACCGAACAAAACACGCCAAACAGCGCGCCGTCGAGGATGTGCCCAGAAAGAAAAACCACGGGGCGACTACAAATTAAGAAAACTCTCAGACCGTCGAAGTCGCTTCAGGATGGGGAGTCTTCTTGGCGTGGTGCAATTTGCCTTCCGGTTTGTCCGTGGGCTTCCAGCGCAAAATAGGCTTGCGCGCTGCTCCCACCTCGTCCAATCGCCGCACGCGCGTGGTATGCGGCGCAGTTTTCACCAGCGCGGGATGCTCAGTCGATTCCTGCGCGATAGCTCGCATCGCATCGATAAAAAGATCGCACTCTTCCTTGGATTCTGATTCCGTGGGCTCGATCATCAGCGCGCCCGGAACGATCAACGGAAACGCGGTGGTATACGGATGAAATCCGTAATCGATCAGGCGCTTTGCAATATCCATGGTGTTGACGCCATTCTTCTTCTGCAGCGCGTCGCTGAATACCACCTCATGCATCGAGGGCAGGGAATAAGGCAAATCGAAAACGCCTTCTAGATTTTTGCGGATGTAATTCGCGTTAATCACCGCGTCCTCGGTAGCTTCGCGCACGCCAGGGCCATACGCCAAAATATACGCCAGCGCCCGCACCAGCAGCCCGAAATTGCCGACAAACGCTTTGACCCGCCCGATCGAATCGGGACGATTGGAATCGAGTGCCAGCCGTCCGCCCTCTTTCTCGACCAGCACCGGCACCGGCCGAAACGGCTCCAGGAATTGCTTCATCGCCACCGGCCCGGTTCCGGGCCCGCCACCGCCATGCGGCGTGGAAAAAGTTTTGTGCAGATTCAAATGCATCACATCCACGCCGAAATCACCGGGTCGCGTAACACCGGTAAGCGCGTTCATATTTGCGCCATCCATATAGAGCAACGCGCCCTTGGCGTGCAAAATTTCCGCAATCTCCGGAATGCGCTGCTCGAAAATGCCCAGCGTGGAAGGATTGGTGATCATCAAAGCGGCGACCTCTTCGCTGACCAACTCACGCAACTTGTCCACGTCGATCTGCCCGTGCGCCTCCGACTTAATATTTTCGACCTCATACCCGGCAATGACCGCCGTAGCCGGATTGGTCCCATGTGCCGAATCCGGGATCAAAACTTTCTTCCGCGCATTCCCTTGCTTTTCCAGATACGCGCGAATCAAAAGCAATCCCGTCAACTCGCCCTGTGCTCCGGCCGCAGGCTGCAAGGTGATGGAATCCATCCCGGTAATTTCCAGTAAGCATTTTTCCAGCAACTGAAGGATCTTGAGGCAGCCTTGCGAAAGTTCTTGCGGTTGATAAGGATGCTCGGTAGCCAGCCCCTCAAGCCGCGCCACAAACTCG
>JBEKVU010000160.1:0-8573 GCA_049513775.1 Candidatus Acidiferrum sp. | reverse complement strand
GGATTCGCAGATGATGTAGAAGCTGCTGTTGGTTCCGCCACTGGCAAAGAGCGAAACGTCGGGAATATCGCGCACACCGTCGTTGATCGTCGGTGCGCCGAGAAGCGATTGCCAAGGTGGTTTCTGATATCCCGCCGTGCAGTTGCCGTTGTTATCCTGTGTGGCGCAATTGCTAGGCCCGCCGCTGCCCGCAAATAAGCTCTGGGCTGCAGTGTTGCCTGTGGCGCAGCTGGAGGTCAGCCCCCCGGCACCGCAGGAATCATTCCAGGGGATTTCCGGGATGTAGCTCTTGGCCGATTCTACCGAAATGGGGCTTGTCGCCGCGTTCCAGTAGGTCGAGAAGTTTCCGGCATTTTGGTTAAAATCGGTGCCACCCACCGCGATGTTGTACACCGTCGAAGCGGTGCCGCTCACTGCTAACCCACCCGTGGCCTCATCCTCGCTGTTCGGATCGTCGCAGCCGGCCGGTCCGTCGTCGCCGGCGGCAATGAGCACGGTGATGCCTTCGGCCGCAGCTTGTTGCCACAGACCGGCGTAAAACTCGTTTCCTCCGTTTCCGAGATTGGGTTCGCAGATGCCGTAGCTTTCGCTGAGAACGGGTGCCACCAGGTTGTCGACGATGTATACCGCGGATGCATCGACACCAGCTTCGCCATCCGTCTCGGTGGTTTCCGAGGTCACGAAAATGATGTTCGCCGCTTGCGCCACAGCACCGGCCCACTCGACGTCGAGGTCGGATTCGCCTTCATCGCCGGAGACCAAGCCGGGATCGGGTCCGTTCAAAACGACCGTCGGGACATTGGGCGCGAGGGCAAACATGGTGCGGAAATCGGCCACGTCCTGCAGATTGATGTTGGATTGGCCGACGATGGCGATACTCTGGCCCGCGCCGGTCGCGCCAGCGGGAATATTGTAGATCTTCGCAAAGTCCCCGGGCCCGACGCCGTAGAACGTACCGTTCGAGTCCGTATAGGTGAAGGCCGGCCTGATCTCGCCGGTAGCCTTGATGTGCTCAAAGGTGCCGAGGTGCTTCATGAAGGACTTGGGATGAAAATTGTGCATGCCGACGATGCCGCCGATCACCGGAGTGAGCGCGGCGGGAATCTGCGGATCGCTGACGTTGGCGAAATGGGTTTCGCCGTGCACTGAGTATTGGTGAATGTCGGTATGAAAGGCGCTGCGCACCGCGCCCACGGTGCCGTTGAACTCGATAATCGTGCGGCCGTTGCTAACCTTCATGCCTTGAAAGCCATGGGAAGCGAGCCAGCTGGTGACGGCGGCGATGTCCGAGTCGGCGGGACCGAACTGTTTGCCGAAGGTTTGCGGGGTCAGGAAGGCGTGAAAATTGGCAGAGTTTTTGTTCTGCTGATCCGCTATCAGTTGCTCGAGCGCGAGTTCTTGGTCTCCGCTGCGTTGCAGCAAGAGGTACATGCGGGTGATGGGCTGGGCGTCGGACAGAGCACCGCGATCGTTTGCGGGCTTGGCCATGGGGTGGACGTTACCGTGCAGGCGGACCAGTTGGTTCTCGTCAATGGCTTGGGTTACGCGCGCGCGAGGCGCGGCGATGGCCGCATCGGCCGCAGGCGTCGTCTGGGCCTCAGCAGCGGCGCCGGCAAAAGTAAGCACGAATAAGAGTGACGCGAGCAGCGAGGCGATACCGCGAACGTTCGTTGGGGTGGGGGTTTTCATATTTGGTCCGTTCTTAATTGGAAATTTACTAAAAAATAGCGATAGCTCCTGCGCTGCGACAGGAGAGGGAGAGGCAGTTTAGGAACAGAACGTCCGTCGAGCGATCCATAGTTCTGGGCCGAGTCTAATGCGCGCGTCTGGCTGCATGCGTCAGGTTACACACATCAGGTTGAAAATGATGCGTGGGTACTGTAACACGCCGCATCGCTCCCACGATGCAACGTGCTCTTTCGATTACGATAAATTTTCCACGAATCTGGTGACCAGTGGGATGCTTTGCCTCAGCTACCGGATGCTCTGCTAACCCTGCAAGTCGGAGATTGTTGCGCACGAAATGGCTGAGCCGTCGGGACTGCGCCCTGGCAAACCGTGGCAATACCCTCTGAGCGTATTTCCTCACAGTTGGACGGTTTAGTTCCCGAAAAGCTTGTCATTTTTGTGTCAACTGGGGACCACGGTGCCTGTGCTACTAAAATCCCTCCGCGCAAAGATTGCTTGCGACTTAGTTGGCTCCCTGGCATCCAACGTGGCGGCCTCGGCGGGACCGGTCCGTACGCGGCCTTCCTCAGCCGCAAACGTTAAGCTCACGGAGAGAAGAGTCATGGCAAAGATGAAAGTAGCGCAAGTTGGCAAAGCCAAAGGACCGTTTGAAATTGTGGAGCGGGATATTCCGCAGCCGGGTCCGGGAACGGTGCGGATCAAAGTGCATGCTTGCGGAGTGTGCCACAGTGATTTTATTACCAAGGAAGGAGTACTTCCGGGCATCAGCTATCCCCGGGTACCGGGGCATGAAATCGCCGGCGTGATTGACGAGGTGGGCGCGGGTGTGACGCTTTGGAAAAAGGGGCAGCGCGTGGGCGTTGGCTGGCACGGCGGGCAGGATGGGACGTGTAGCAACTGCCGGCGCGGAGATTTTGGGACTTGCGTGAATTTGAAGATTAGCGGGATCACCTTCGATGGAGGGTATGGCGAGTACACGGTGGTGCCGCAGGAATCGGTGGCGGCGATGCCGGACGGGCTGGATTTTGCGGATGCGGGTCCGTTGATGTGCGCGGGGGTGACTACGTTTAATTCGCTGCGGCATAGCGGGGCGGGGCCGGGGGATTTGGTGGTGGTGCAGGGTATCGGTGGGCTGGGGCATTTGGGCGTGCAGTTTGCGGCGAAGTTTGGCTACAAAACGGTGGCCGTGGGGCGCGGGCCGGACAACGCGCATCTTGCGAAGAAGTTGGGTGCGGTGGCGTACATCGACAGCGCGGCCGTGGATGCGGCGGCGGAGTTGCAGAAGCTGGGAGGCGCGAAGACGATTTTGGCGACGGCGACAAGCGCCAAAGCGATGTCCGATATTTTTGGGGGACTGGGCACCAACGGCAGGATGGTGATCGTGGGTGCGCCGCCGGAAAATATTGAGGTGAGTCCGATAGCGATGATCTTTGGGCGGAAGATTGTGCAGGGGTGGCCGTCGGGGATTCCCACGGATTCAGAAGACACCATGAATTTCGCGGTGCTGAGCGGGGTCCGGCCGATGATTGAGAAGTTTCCGTTCGCGAAGGTTGCGGAAGCGTATGACCGGATGATGAGCGGGAGTGCGCAATTTCGCGTGGTGCTCGAGATGTAACAGGGCATTTGCAGCGGGCACCTGCCGGTTGCCCTGAGATAACGAAGGGGGCGGACGCTCTGCTAGCCACACCAGAGAAAAAAGGGACGCGCCATGCAGCGGCGCAGTGCGTCTCTTTTTTTTGCGGGCGCGGGGCGTTGAGCGGCGCCGTGGCATTACGCGCGGCGCGGACGCTGTTTAGTGGAGATGCTTTTGACGATGGAGACGCCGCGTTTTCCGATGGCGAGGGGAACTTTGGCCTGGGCCACGGCAGCGTCGATTAGCGCGGAGACTTTGGGGTCGGAGAGCGTCTCGGGAGTGGGCAAGCGAACGAAGCGATTCTGCGTGCCGCTGCCCAGCAGGATTTTGTGCGGGTCGGGGAGCGTCGAGCCCCAGTAGAACGAGAGGCCGACGCCTTTGGAATTTGCGGCGACAGAGACGATGCAGTCCGAGGAACGCAACGTGCTGCAATAGCCGATGACGAAGAAATTGTAATTGTCGTAGACGATCTCGTTGGCGGTGGGGAAGCGCTTGCGCAGTAGGGCGCGGCATGCGCGGATTTCTTTGGCGATGGTGGGATCGAATTTGGCGATGAAGCCGTCGATCTGCTTGGCGGCCGCTGTGGCGCCCTTCTCAGCGACCGGCGCGGCGCCCCGTTTCGCGCCACGCTGCGCGCCCTGCTTAGCTGCCGCTGCGGTGACTGACGCGGAGGGCGATGCGGAACGCGAGGATTGCTTTGGGGTGCTCATGTGGTTTATTGCGCTACGGGCGGAGCCAACGTCCAGATGTGTTGCACGATCAACCATGTGCCAGATGGTTGGCGTTTATAAATCAAAACGTAGCTGCCGCTGAGGGTGGTTTTGGCGCGCGTGGCGATGGTGGTGAGGGTCTCGTGATAGTCGCCGCTGTCGTAGGCCAGGTCGCCGGAGACTTCGCTGGTGCGGCTCGTGAGGGTGATATCGCTGTTGACGGAGGCCATCACGGTTTCGAAAAGGGTGCGCAGCGCGGCCGTCCCCGCGACGCGGTCGCCGAGGCTGAGAAAGACGGCGTCCGGGGCATAGAGATTCAGGAAGGTCTCAAGTTGCTTGGTGGCGAGATTGTGGATCCAGGCGGCGCGAATTTTGCCGAGGTCCGGCGCCGCCGATTGCGAAGCGCCATTCTGCGGGGCAGCAAGCGCGGCGGTGAAAAATTGCGGCGCTAAGAATGCGGTCAAGGCAAGAAAAGCAATCATGGCGGGAAGCAAGCGCGGGTTTCGTGGCGAATCGGGCTGGGTTGAGAATGAGTTGGGCATCCGGCGGCTCCCTCCGAAGTGCGCATGGGCACCTTACGATACTCTCATTTTTCGGAGAGTCAATTCTGGCGCAGGGCTGACAATGGAATGTTCCGAAGCGCTGGGTTGACGCCGAACATGACAACTTTTTAACGCAAATCTGCCGCGTCAGACGTAAAGTTTTGTTAAGCGCGGACGATAACTGTGGTGACCGGCGAGGAACTGCTCGAGTGTGAGGGCGAGTCGCGCAAGGTCGCACTGATGGTGGTGGCACGGCCCACGAAGAAGCGCGTCCCGCGAGGTCGCGCGTGCACCCAATCGAAACATTTTGCAGCGATGGCACACCCGCGATGGGTGCCTCTGCGGTAAGTCCTGCTTTTTCAATCTAAGAATACTCCTAACTTTGGCGCTGCACGCGCAGGAATCTCCTCCGCTGGGAGAACTCTTCCCGGCGGTTTTTTTTCTGCGGCCGCGGCAACTTCGTTTTCTTCGCAGCGGAATTGCCAGCGGTCCCGCGGCCAGCGTCAGGGGTACACAAAGATGAGCGCCACAGCCACGCCGAACATGATCGCGCCGCGCACGCGGCTGCTGGTGGCCAGTGCGGACGCGGTTTTTCGCAAGCGCGTGCTGAGCAATCCGCTGTACGCCGGCGTGCATCGCGAAGAAGTTTCGGGCGGCGCGCAAGCCTTGGCGCGGCTGGTTGAGATCCGTTGCGACAATGTGCTGCTTGACCGCCATCTGCCGGACCTCGACGCCAGCGAGGTGGCGGAGATCATCCGCAAACGGTATCCGCACATCCGCGTGAAGCTGCTGGACTCGCAGGAGGCCAACGCCGAGTTGCAGGACGTGGAGGTCCGCGAATCGCTCGAAGCGCGCGCCAAAAAAGGCAGCGAAGCGAATGGCCTGGCAACGCTGCGGTTACAGACGCGCATGGCGTTTCAGGAAGAAGGGCCGTTGCGCGGGATGATCGGCACGAGCCGCGCGATGCAGCAGGTGTACGCACTGGCGCGCCTGGTGGCGCAGCGCGACACTTCGGTGCTGATCATGGGCGAGACGGGCACGGGAAAAGAGCTGGTAGCCCAAGGGATTCACGAATTAAGCCTGCGCCGCAAACAGCCGTGCGTGGTGGTGAATTGCGCGGCGATTCCCGAGGCTCTGCTCGAGACCGAGCTCTTCGGACACGCGCGCGGAGCGTTTACCGGCGCGGTGCAATCGCGCCTCGGGCGCATCCACATGGCGCAGGGCGGCACACTATTCCTGGATGAGATTGGCGATCTGCCACTGAGCATGCAAGCCAAGCTGCTTCGTTTTCTACAGAACGGCGAAGTGCAGCGCCTCGGCAGCGCGGAAGTGTATCGCGTTGACGTACGTGTGCTGTGCGCCACGAATGTGTCCTTGCTCGACATGGTGCGCGAGCGCCGGTTCCGCCAAGACCTCTATTACCGGCTGGCGGTATTCCCGATTTTGATGCCGCCCTTGCGCGCGCGCGCGGAAGATATTCCCGTGTTGGCGCGACATTTTCTGGCGTGCTTGTCGGCCGAGGTGGCGCTGCCCGAGCGCTTTGTGTCACCGCCGGTGATCGAGTGGTTGCAGAGGCAACACTGGCCGGGAAATGTGCGCGAACTGGAACACGCGCTCGAACGCGCATTCATCCTGGCGGGGAACAGCGAAGAGTTATGCGCCGAGTATTTTCGTTCGCCGAGCGAAATGGGTGAATTCGTAGCCTCCGGATAGGTGGCACAACGATATTCGGGTGGTCCAGCGGCAGGAAAGCCCGTTAGCAAAGCCGATCGCAAAGTGCGTCAGCAAAGAAACGTTCGTGAGGAAAGTCTTAGCCAGCCAGCGCCTCTCTGGCAGAAAGCGTGCAGTTATACCGACGATGCCAAATTTACCTAGTACACGGCAAAGAACACGGAACGCAATGCCTCCGGCTGCGGCGGCGGGAACGCGGGAGATAGCGCAAGAAAATCTTACGCGCGCGTTTATGACCTTTACGCAGGCGGCTGGGTCACTTGAGAACTCTTATACACAATTGCAAACCGAAGTGGGACGCCTGCACCAGGAATTGCAGCGTGCCAATTTGCAACTGGACCGTAGCCTCGAAGAAAACGCCCGCGTAAGAAAGTATCTGTCTCGCGTACTCGAAAGCCTCCCCTGCGGCGTGCTGGTCGCCGGCAATGACGGCCAGACGCAGATTATCAACCCCGAGGCGCGCCGCTTGCTTCAAGTGCCGGCGACCTGGTCTCCAGGCGAGCAAGCCGGGCTGCCGGGGACGTTCGAGAAGCTCATCGCCGATGTGCCGAAAAACAGTTTCTTTTCCGAGCAAGAAGCGCCGTTGCCCGGAACGGCCGGTAACCGCTTTATCGGCATTTTGCGCGCAAGCGTGAGTGAAGGCGCCAGCGATGGCACGGAAGGTCCGAGCGATACCATCTGGATCGTGCGGGACATCACCGAACAAAAACGCCTGGCCGGCGAACGGGAAACGGCGCGGCGTTCGCGCGCGCTGGCGGAGGTCGCCACGGTGCTGGCGCACGAGATCCGCAATCCGCTCGGCAGCATGGAGCTGTTCACCGGGCTGCTCGCCGACGCCACCGCGCATCTACCCGAAACGAAACAGTGGGTGACGCATTTGCAGGCTGGATTGCGCGCGCTCTCCGCCACGGTCAACAACGTGCTCCACTTCCACGGCCAGCCGGAAGCCCAGATGTTGCCCACCGAACTCGACCGCCTGGTCAGCGAAACCATGGATTTCCTTTTGCCGCTCGCGCGGCAACGCGGGCAACAAATCGTGGTCCACAACACCATTGGCAAAATCTCTACCAACGCCGACGCCAACCGCTTGAAACAAGTCTTCTTTAATCTTGCGCTGAACGCCTTTCGCGCCATGCCGCCGGGTGGAAAGCTGCAAGTGGACTTGCGCTGGGCGCCGCAGTTTCCCGGCGGCCTCACACAAATCGATTTCCACGACGATGGTCGCGGCATTTTGCCGGAACTCCTCGAGCGCATTTACGAGCCGGGATTTACCACCACGCCGGGAAGTCCGGGGTTGGGCCTGGCCGTTTGCAAAAAAGTGATCGAGCAGCACGGCGGCGAGATGCGCATGAGCAGCAAACCGAAACATGGCACCACGGCTTCCATTTATTTGCCGGTGTCGGGAGCGAGCGCTTGAGCACTTTCACGCGCAACTTCACCAATCATTCCGGCAACCACGCGGCCAACCACGCAACTGGGCACCTCGCCAGCAACGCAGCCAACAACGTACTGATTGTCGACGACGAAGCGGCCATGCGCGTGGCGCTCGAAGCAAACTTCCGGCGGCGAGGCTGGCAGGTCAGCACTGCGGAAGACGTAGGTGAAGCCCTGGCCAAGTTTCGCGCCTCGCCGACCATGCTGGTGGTCACCGACATGCGTATGCCCGACGGCGACGGACTGCAGGTGATGCAAGGAGTGCGCACGCTGCTGCCGGAAACCCCCGTGATTTTGCTCACGGCGTATGGCAACGTGCCGGATGCGGTACAAGCCATCAAAGAAGGCGCCTGCGATTATCTGCAGAAGCCGGTAACCTTCGAGCAACTCGAGGCCACCGTCCAGCGAGTTCTCGGAGCGCGCGCGGAGCGATCCCTGAACGAGGAGGCCGCTGAGGGTGTCGGCATTTCCGCGGCCTTTCGCGGAGTGCTCGAAAAGGCCCGCCGCGTGGCGCAGACCGATGCCGACGTTCTGATCGAAGCGGAAAGCGGCACCGGTAAAGAACTGCTCGCGCGGCTGATCCATCGCAGCAGTCCACGATCTGGCGGCCCATTCGTGGCCGTGAATTGCTCGGCGTTTCCCGACAATCTGCTCGAAAGCGAACTCTTCGGCCACGTGCGCGGCGCGTTTACCGGCGCGCACGCCACCAAGCCCGGCAAGTTCGAACTGGCCGATGGCGGCACGCTGCTGCTGGACGAGGTTGGCGAGATGCCGCTCAGCTTGCAACCGAAACTTCTGCGTGTTCTACAGGAGCGCGAAATCGATCGCCTGGGC
>JBEKVU010000159.1:0-8586 GCA_049513775.1 Candidatus Acidiferrum sp. | reverse complement strand
AACATCCCGCTGCCCAGTTTGTTTTCGCTGACCGCGCGCATCAGCGCCGAGCTGCCCGCTTTAGCCGCAGGTTGCGACGCGTTGCTCGGGCTGATTGCCGGCACTCTGCCAGAGGCCGACGGCATGCGAGCTTCCTGCGCGGCGGTAACCACCTGCGAGGATCCGGACGACGGCCGGCCGGGGTCCAGTTCGCGTTGCAGCCGTTTCAGGTCCGCGCGCATTTCCGCGGCCACCTGGTAACGCAGATCGGCATCTTTTTCGAGCGCTTTATTCAGGATGCGCTCGAGTTCCGCGGGAGTTCCCGGGCGCAGTGTGACTGGCGCGACCGGGGCGTTGTGCAAAATGTTATCGAACACCACGGCGCTCGTCGAACCGGGGAAGGGATGCCGTCCGGTGACCATCTGATACAGCACGGCACCGAGCGAAAAAAGGTCGGTGCGTCCATCGAGCTCCATGCCGCGCGCTTGCTCGGGAGACATGTACGCGATAGTGCCCACCGCGGTACCGGGAGAGGTCAGTAGTTGGGGCCGCGGATCTGTCATCGTTTCGCCTTGCATGGAATCTTCGCGATCGATGATCAGCTTGGCCAAGCCGAAATCTAGAATTTTCACCGTGCCGCGTTCCGTGATGAAGATATTTCCGGGCTTGATGTCGCGGTGAACGATGCCCTTTTTGTGTGCCGCATCCAGCGCGTCGGCAAGTTGGATTCCGATTTCGACGGTGCGCGGGATGGGAACCTCGCCGGACTCCAGCGATTTGTCGAGCGACTGGCCTTCCAGCAGCTCCATGGCGATGAACGTCACGCCCTCATTCTCTTCGATGGAATAAATGGTGCAAATGCCCGGATGATTGAGCGCCGAGGCCGAACGCGCTTCGCGCAGGAAGCGTTCCAGCGCCTGGGCATCGCGATTGGTCTCTTCGGGAAGAAATTTGAGCGCGACGCGCCGGCCAAGCTTGGCGTCTTCAGCCTCGTAGACGACGCCCATGCCGCCGCCGCCGAGCTTCCTAAGAATTTTGTAATGAGCGATGATCTGGTTTATCACGGTTTATCGCTGAAATTACGATGTTAGTCGTTCGATGAAACGCGGTCAATGGAGTGTGTCCATAGAGTGCCTGCGAACCGCTCCAAAACGCTGTAGGAATTTCGGTCGCGGTCATTTCCCCGTGCCAAAAGTTTGCTGCGATCCGGCCAAACGGCCGCACGGAACAACGAAGTGACGCGGCAAAGATTGCCGGTTCGCGAGATGGCTTTGCCTAGGAGGCGAACCTTGAGGCTAATGTCTGCTACACGTCTCGTCGTAAGACGTTCGGACGAAGGAGTTTAGGAATCCTCCGAAGAAATGTGAATGGCCCGAGGAGTGCTTGATTCTTCAGGTGATCGTCGCGGCGCTAAAGTTTGCCGCGCAATTGCCGATACTCCAGATTCCGCAAGCACGTTCGGAGGAAAAGTAATGTCGATTACCGGGGTTTTGAGCAGCAATTTATTTGGCGCGCAAAACGCGCAAACTACGGCGCAGAAGCTAAAACAGGAGTTTCAGCAATTGGGGCAGGATTTGCAGTTGGGCAGTCTTTCGGCGGCACAGTCTGATTTCGCGACTTTGCAGCAAAATGCTCCGCAGGCGAGCACGACTTCTTCTTCGGCGCAAACCAGCAATCCGCTGACGCAGGCCTTCCAGCAACTCTCGCAGGATCTGAAAGCAGGAAACCTTACGGCCGCAAAACAGGACTACTCGACGATTCAGCAGGACTTCAAGACACAGGCCGCGCAAGGCCAGACCGAACATCACCGCCATTTGCGAGGCAGCGGAAGCGGTGGAAACAGCGAGGGCCAGTCGAACTCGGTCAGTCAGCTATTCAGCCAGTTGGGGCAAGCGCTGCAGGCCGGCAATATCACGGCGGCGCAGACGGCGTACACCAATTTGCAAGCGGACTTTCAGCAGTTCGCGCAGAGCAATGGACTGGAGTCGGGCGGATCGGGCGTATCGGGCTCGAGCGGCGTCTCGATTAGCGCGTAGTTATCCGCGAGCTAGAAAACGCTCTTCGGAATTGAGCATTTCCTCCCTCGTGTGCGCAAGAACGCACACCGCGGCGCACAGACTAAAGTCTATGCCCCGCGGATTTCCGTTGATTCGTAGCGACGGAACAATCCTGCCATCTTGACGGACAACTCTCGAGGCTTAACTTTTCTTTCGCGGAACCTTGGCGCCTTTGGCGCGGGCTTCCGATAGGCCGATGGCCATGGCTTGCTGGCGAGAAGTCACGGTGCCGCCTTTGCCGCCCTTGCCAGATTTGAGGGTGCCCCGCTTTTCGCGGTGTAGCGCCGACTTCACACTTTTTGCCGCGGCGGGACCGTATTTGTGGGCACGAGATTTTCTTTTGCTGGACGATTTTTTTGTGGCAGGCATGAGCATACTCCCTGGTGTTAGACAGAGATTCACGACAAATCGGGTGCCGAAAATCGCCAGTGAAAGGAATCGCGGCGCACTACGACTAAAGCGAAGAGACCATGCGGGCGATGGCGTCGTCAAAGGTGGCGTGGCCATCGAGGTACGGTTGCCAGAAGCGCGAGAGCAGAGTGAGATAGTCATCCCAGCCGCGTGCGTAAAGGCCTTCGCGAACCGCGTACGGGGTGGCGCCGCCGCCGGGCACGGCGTCGTCGTCGGGGGCCAGCGAGGCACCATTGGTCATCGCCGAGTGAATCAGCTCGCCGGTGGTATAGGAAACCAGCGCATGCCAGAGGTCGCGCGGGATAGCCTTATCGCGCTGACGGCATTCGCGCGCAATGGCCTGCTCCACCGGCTCGGCGATGCCGTGCGATGCTTCGTGGAATAAGACTTCGAGCGCCGCGGTGTCCTGATTGCGCGGATCGAGGCTGGAGATGGTTACGCGCAGCGGGTCTAGAGTGGTATACGCACCGGCCCAGTTCGCGTACGCCGAGACGTCCACCCTAATCTTCGGCTTGGGCCATTTGGTTTGATACGCGGCCGCGAGACGCTCCGAGATGCCCACGCCCTGTTCACGGATCAGCGGCGAAATGAGGGCGATCCATTGGCGGTTGGCGCGATCGTGCGCGGACCAGTAGTGCGTGCGATAGATGGCGCCCGCGGATTCGAGTACGTGCGTGATGTTGGGCGGCAATCCGGCGTCGCAGGCTTTCTTTTTCGTGCCGGAGAGTTCGTCGCAGTCTTCAAAATCACCAAGCTGATTCTTCAGAATGACCAGGTCGGTGCTAAAGAGCAAATCGTGATCCGCATAATTGGCGGCGTAGAAATTCACGGCGTCTTGCCACGCGCGCTGCTCGCTTGCGGTCAGCGCCGGATGCGGCTCGGAAGCGATATCGAGGACCGAATGAGCGAACTTGCCGGGCGCCGGATGCTCGGAAGGATTACGCAACGCTTTGGCTTGCTGGTACAGCATGTGGTGCAGGTTGATCCAGAAGCCGCTGTGAAACTCAAAAACGGGCAACGGGCCAAAGATGGAATCACTCTGCGGCCGCGCGTCGGCCGAAAGTGACAGAAACGAGGCGGCCAGCAAAAGCAGCAAAGTTACGCGAAAGTGTACAGGAAGCGTACGCATGAGCCCGTTTGATGATAGTAGCGTCATCAGAGATAGGTTACAAACGCGAACTGCGGGCGCGGATCCACAGATAGAACTAATGCGAGGCACTGATACCGAACAGCGAAGGCTGCGGATTACTGGAAGCTCCGGCTTCGGCCAGCCAGTCGTTGAGCACCGCCATTTGATCCGCGGGCACCGGTTCCGCGAATGCCAAACCCATGCCGA
Source organism: Candidatus Acidiferrum sp. (assembly GCA_049513775.1). Lineage (GTDB taxonomy): Bacteria > Acidobacteriota > Terriglobia > Acidiferrales > UBA7541 > Acidiferrum. The sequence goes on along the minus strand of JBEKVU010000159.1, from coordinate 4,803 downwards.
GCCGCGGAACCATATACGCAACCTTGGCCTGCGCTTCAAAGATGTGCTGCCCGTGTACCAGGCGCACCCAAAGCGGCGTTCCGGCGTCCATCGGATTGAGCGTGTCCAGGTAGCACCCGCTGCGGCTGATGTCTGAACAGCGCAGCTTCACCGTGGTCCGCGTGAGCAGGTCGGTGGCTTCCGCGTCCATGACTACGGGGAACCGAGGCGCTCCGCGTCGGTCCGCCGGTTGGTCCGGCATGCAAGTCTCCGTGGCCCCTGGAGACCTCGCGGGCGCGCACTTAGATAAAGCTTTCTTGCGAAAGCGGCGCGGGAAGAAAGGAATGCCCCATCAGCAGTGTGAGAGAAGACTTAGCGCGGAACAAAAGTATAAATGGGGAAGTTGCTTATCGGTAATCGCAGCCCGGACTGGTGATTGGCCGTGCGTCGACTCCTATTCGGGGCCTACTCGACTTTGGGGTCGGTGGCGCTGCCGACCGCGCCTTGGTGGTCGGCAGCGTGAATCGTGCCGCTGGCCTCGCGAAAAAACGAGCGGCGGCCAGCGTCGCCGTAGGGCGAGGGCGAGGCGGCTAGTTCATATTGGGCCACGGCGCCAAGGTTGCTGGCGCCAAGAATTACGTAGCGGAACGCGTAGCCATCTTTCTTTCCCGCAGCCAACTCGGCATCGAGCAGATCCGCGAATTCCGCCGAGGGCTGATCGTTTATTTTGTTGCTGGGAATTTTGCCGCTCGGCGTTTTCGGGGGATCGGGGCGGCGGCCTAGTTGAGCGAGAGAGTCGGGCAGTCGGGTGTACGTGTGGCGATAGGTTTCGATGGCTTGCGCCACGGCTTTCAGGTTTTCAAGCGCCGCGCCTTCGTTGGCACCGATTTCTGCGGAGTTCCATTCCAATTCAAGCGAAGGCAAGTCCAGCAGCACCAGGCCTATGGAGAGAATGCGCCACTGATTGTCTTCGCGGATGAGTCCCATGTTGACGCGCACCACGTCGCTGCCGGCAATGTCCGTGGCGTCGCGGAGTTCGACGGGCAGGAAGGCCAGGTTGTCTTGCTCATCGGCGCCGCCGATTTGGATTTCCGCGGCGCCGTCGGGGGTTTCGCAGCGTACCGTGGGGCGCCCCGAAGGATTTAGGGTGGTTGTGGGTATGCCCGGCTGGCTGAGTAGCACGAAGCGTTTCATCAACGCGACGCGCGCGGCGGCCGTCATGCGAGCGAAGGATTGCTTGTTGCGCGCGGTCAGAAACTTGGCGAAGCCGATTTGCGATTGCGAGCAGGCGGCGGAGAGCGTTTGGCTGAGCGCGCCGGCCGGCCCAGCGACGATAGGGCTTTTCGCCGGATTGGAAACAGAACTGGATTCTTGCGCGCGGCCGAATGCGGGGAGCAACGCGAAAGAAAGAATTGCCAGTAAAAGCGTCCTTGGAGAAAAGACCGCCATTCCCGTGGCCACTGGCTTTGCGTGCGAACGCGTTCGTGCGGGGCTCATTTTCAGCGGCATGTAGACCTGGCTAGTCCTTGGCGGCGCCGAGAATGGCGGCGAGATTTTGCGTGAAGGCGGAGCGCGGTAAAACTTCACTACAGCCGGCGGCTTGCGCTTGCGCGGCGAGGTCGCGCTGCACGTGCGAGAGAAACGCCACGATGCGCAACCCCGGATGCGATTGGCGGAGTTGCTGCACGGCGGCGATGGGATTGCTCCGCGCGTTCAGATCGATGACCACGAGCTTGGGCAGCGGTTCGAGCAAGCTTTGCAGGGCGTCGGCGTTGGTGGCGACTTTTACTTCGACGCCCAGATGCTTGGCGGTTTCCGCAAGTTTCATTTGGAAGAAGAGGTCGTCCATCAAGGCGATGACTCTACCCATGAGAAGGTCCTTTTGCGGCGGGAGTTGTATGGAACAGCGAGGCGTTTAGGGTTGCCGCGAAAGTCGCCCGCCTCAGAAGGCGGCCACTACAAGAAAGCGCCGGGCGAAGTCTAATGATGGCCGCCGGGGCTGTGGGCACCGACCGTTTTGTCGGGGACGTCGCCGGTGCGGCCTTTGACCCGGTCGTAAACGCTGACCTGGCTAACGGAGCCAAGGGCTTCGTTGTAAAACGTGGGAACGCCGAGGGCCGTGCGTAACTCTTCGTTGAATCTGCGCAGCCCTTCAAGGTGTGCGGCGAGCGCCGGAAGCTTGACGCCCTCGTCGGTGAGAAGAAATTTTTGGTAGCCGGCGTCCCACAGGCGGGTGAATTGACCCCTGAGCATGACTGTGGGGAGAATGGTCATCTGAAAGGAGCCATCCGTGCCTTGGCGAAATTCAGCGCCGCAGCCGTATTTTTCAACGCGGACCACACCGCGTGTGCTGCCAACCGCAAAACCGAGCGCGGCCAGGCTTTCAATGGCTTTCGAGGAGAAGCGATCTTCGACATTCCACATAGGCGATTAGAGTAATGAAAGCGAAGGGTTCTGTAAAGCGAGGCTGGCTCGACCCTTAGGTTTTTTGAAAGGTTGTGAAAACAAAGGCGGTTAAAGTTCCTTTGTTTTCACAACCTTCTGCCAGTGTTCATTTTAGAAGAGCGCACGAATCTTTTTGTTGCATAGATAGTTAACGATCATCAAAAGGACGCAGGTACTCGTCAAGAAGTATTTCAAGGAGGTATTTTGCGCGCGAGGGGGAGTTCGGTGGCTCTTGCGGTTGAGATTGCATTCGAAACCTTCGTCTTTGTTGTATAAGGACGAGGGCGTTGGGTGCGGTCGGCCATTCTTTTCTGGACCGATGATTGTCTACAAACGCGAGGGTGATTTCTGTAAGTTGCGGTAAACTCGGGCTATATATCTTGGAGCGAGGCAGAGGCATCGAATCATCGTTGAGCGCTTGCTGGTGTTGTGGTGTAAGGCTGGCTCTTTATTTTAAAGGAAGAGCGAGCGGAGAAAGACCCAGGCCGGACTCGAGGTCCGACCTACACAGACAGGGGCGGACGGGGGCATTGGTGAGTGTGCCGGTGGTAAATCGCGGGCCGGGGGAACGGATTCGTGCGGGCGAATCGGTGCTGGCGCGCATTGGGAATACGCCGCTCGTACGGATGCAGCGGGTCGCGCAGGAGCTCGCCGCCGCTGTGCATGTGGAAATTTGCGCTAAGGCCGAGTGGTTTAATCCGGGCGGGTCGGTGAAGGACCGTGCGGCGCTCAGCATGATTGAGGCTGGACTGGCCAGCGGAAAATTGCGAGCAGGGAAGACCATCATCGATGCCACGTCGGGGAACACCGGAATTGCTTACGCGATGATTGGGGCGGCGCTCGGTTATCCCGTTAAGTTGTGTCTGCCGGATAGTGCTTCGCCGGAGCGGAAGAAGATGCTGAGGGCGTACGGCGCGGAGTTGGTATTTACGCCTGGGGACGAAGCCACCGATGGGGCGATCCGGCGAGTTCACGAAATTGTGGCGGCGGATCGCGAAAGATATTTCTATCCGGATCAGTATAGTAATGACGCGAACTGGCTGGCGCATTACCGGACGACGGCAAACGAGATTTGGGAGCAGACCGGCGGGCGGATCACGCATTTCGTAGCGGGGCTGGGGACCAGTGGAACCTTCATGGGTACCACCCGACGGCTCAAAGAGCTGAATGCCGCGATTCGGTGTATTAGCTTGCAGCCGGATGGACCGTTTCACGGGCTGGAAGGCTGGAAGGATATGGCCACGGCGCTGCGCCCAGCGATTTATGACGACGCTCTGGCCGATGAAAATTTGGCAATCAGCACCGAGGATTCGTATCGCATGGTGAAGCGGGTCGCGCGCGAGGAGGGCTTGTTGCTGAGTCCCAGCGCGGGCGCGGCGCTGGTGGGGTCGTTGCAGGTAGCGGCAAATCTTCCTAAAGACAAGAACGCGGTGATTGTTACGGTTTTTGCGGATTCCGCGGCGAAGTATTTGAACGAGAGGTTTTGGGACGAAGACTAGTTTGTGTGGGTGTCGGGTTTGGCCCGGCGAACGATGGCAAACTTTGGCCGGGCTATAAAGCCCGGCACCTACACCGAACTTCGGAGATTTTTATGGAAATTGCGGCGCCGCTGACGATTACCACGGAATTAGCGGGAAAGATTCGCGCGCACGGCGCGGAGACCTATCCGCATGAGTGTTGCGGTGCGCTGCTGGGGCGCGAAGAGTTGATGAACGGACAGAGGATCGTGCGGGAGATTTTGGGTTTATATCCCTTAGTGAACCGCCGCGACGATTCGCCCCGCAATCGCTTTTCGGTGACTTCCGAGGATGTCCGCGACGCTGAGAAAGCCGCACGCGACCAGGAACTGGAAGTGGTCGGGTGGTATCATTCGCATCCCGATCATCCGGCGCGACCAAGCCAGTATGATCGTGACCACGCTTGGCCGTGGTACAGCTACATCATCGTGAGCGTGGCAAATGGTAAGCCGGAAGACATGACCTCGTGGCGATTGAATGATGATCGCGAGGAATTTTCTTCCGAGAGTATTGAGGTGCGAGACGGAAGGCGCCACCGGCCCGGGAAGGGTGCGGGCACCAGCGCGGCGCTTTGAGGATTTCTCAAGGGTTTTCGCCTCACTTTGGTTTTGCATCGCGACCATCGCGTGAAGCATCCGATGGCGCAGTGTTTCGAGAGAGGGAGCGCGAGTTATGGCGGTAAAAGTGATTATTCCCACGCCGCTGCGGGCGTACGCGGGAAAGCGCGAGTCGACAGAAGTGGCGGCGGGCTCAGTGGCGGGAGCGCTCGCCCAGTTGACCACGGAGTTTGCGGAGTTAAAGAAGCATTTGTTTACCGAGCAGGGGCAATTGCGCAGCTTTGTAAACGTCTACGTGAACGACG